>JBKHWY010000155.1:0-9172 GCA_046566285.1 Gammaproteobacteria bacterium
CTGTCGCAGGTCGACACCTCCGACGGTGAGGCGATCGCCTCGCACATCTTCGGCGACAACCAGGACCAGGTCGTCTCGGCGCTCGGCGGCTCAGGCGCGAGCGGCCTGGGCGGCGGCCTCGTCAAGAAGCTCATCCCGATCCTCGCGCCGATCGTCATGGCCTACCTGGCCAAGCGGCTGGGCGGTGGGGCAGCCGCGGGCGGGCAGCAGGGCGGGATCGGCGACCTGCTCGGCTCCCTGGTCGTCGTCATCTGTGTCGGCGCCGTGTTCGGCAAGCTCATCGCCGAAAGCGGGGCGGCGCAGCGCATCGCCAGTTATCTCATCGGCGTGTTCGGGGAGCAGCGCATGGCCATCGCGCTGATGATCACCGGTTTCGTCGCCGGCATTCCGCTGTACTACAACGTCGGCTTCGTGCTGATGATTCCCCTGATCTTTTCGATGGTCTACCAGTCCGGCCGCCCTGCCGTCGCGCTGGGCATGCCGCTGCTGGCGGGCCTGTCGATCGCGCACGGCTTCCTGCCGCCGCACCCGTCGGCCACGGCGCTGGTGGCGCAGTTCCATGCCGATATCGGGCGCACGCTGGTGTACGGCCTCATCGTCGGGCTGCCGACCCTGTTCATCGCCGGGCCGCTGTTCGCCATGAGCTTGGGGAAGGTGGTGGCCCGTCCGGCCGCGCTGTTCGATGCCGAGATGCGTCCGGAAGCCGAGCTGCCGGGCGTGGCCAACAGCTTCATCACGGCGCTGCTGCCGGTGTTCCTGCTCGCCGGCGCCACCGCCCTGGTGCTGGTGCCGAGCAGCAGTGCCAGTATCAACGCACTGGTGGCGTTCATGTCCAACCCGCTCATCATCCTGCTGCTGGCCTTTGGGGTGGCAGTGGTCAGCCTGGGCTTGGCGCGGGGGCAGAGCATGGCGCAGGTGATGGCCGGCTCGTCCAGCGCCCTGCGCGATATCGCGCCCATTCTCCTGATCATCGTCGGCGCGGGTGCGCTCAAGCAGGTGCTGGTCGATTCTGGCGTGTCCGCCGAACTGGGCCGCCAGCTGGCCGGCCTGCCCGTGCATCCGCTGCTGCTGGGCTGGATGGTGGCCACCGTGATCCGCATCTGCCTGGGCTCTGCGACGGTGGCGGGCCTGACGGCGGCGGGCATCGTGGCGCCGTTGGCGCACAGCTCGGGCATCGACCCGGCGCTGATGGTGCTGGCGGTGGGGGCGGGCAGCCTGATGTGCAGCCACGTGAACGATTCCGGTTTCTGGATGTTCAAGGAGTATTTCGGCCTGTCGCTGAAGGATACCTTCCGCTCGTGGTCGGTGATGGAGACCTTGGCGGGCGTGTTCGGCATCGTCTTTACGATGCTGCTGTCGATGTTTGTGTAGAAGCGCGGCGCCTCAGGCGCCTGACGAGAATAATTTCGGGGACAACAATGAATCAACAACTGCTTCGCATTCTTGCGACGGCGGCGGCAGCGTGCGCGCTGTTGCCTGTCACGGGCGCCTCGGCGGCCTCGGCTTCGGCCTACCAGAGCATGCCGGACGACCCGCGCGCCGTCACCGTGCGCGCCAGCGGCGATGGACGGACCGACGACACGGCCGCCATCCAGGCGGCACTGGACGCGGCCGCCAACAAGGGGGCGGGCGGCGTGGTGTTCCTCCCTTCGGGCCGCTACCGCATCACGCGCTCGCTGCTGGTGCCGCTGGCGGTGCGCCTGTACGGGGTGGGCGCTACCCGGCCCGTGCTGCTGCTGGCCGATCGCACCCCAGGCTTCCAGAAGGGCGTGGGCACCATGGTGGTGTTCACCGGCGGCGACCAGTACAACGTGGGCAAGGTGCCGGTGCCGGTGGCCAGCGCGGTGCCGTATTCGGACAAGGTGCGCGACGCCAACTCGTCGACCTTCTACTCGGCCATGAGCAATGTCGACATCGAGATCGGCGAGGGCAACCCGGCGGCGGCGGGCGTGCGCCTGCGCACCGCCCAGCACTCGTTCCTGAGCCACATGGATTTCCGCATCGGCTCCGGCTTTGCGGGTGTCTACAACGTCGGCAACCAGAGCCACGACCTGCACTTTTACGGCGGGCGTTACGGCATCGTGTCCGAGAAGACCTCGCCGGCCTGGCAGTTCACGCTGATGGATTCGACCTTCGATGGCCAGCGCGACGCGGCCATCCGCGAGCATGAGGCGGGCCTGACCTTGATTAACACCCGCATCCGCAATACGCCCGTGGGCATCGAGATCGACCGGGGCTATGGAGACTGGCTGTGGGGGAAGGACGTGCGCTTCGAGAACGTGTCGAAGGCTGCCGTGGTGATCAGCAACGAGAACAATGTCTATACCCAGGTGGGCTTCGACAATGCGGTGGCGACCCGAACGCCGGTGTTCGCACGCTTTCGGGACAGCGGCAAGATCGTGCCGGGTGCAGGTGCGAGCTACCGTGTCAGCGAATTCAATTACGGCCTGATGGTGCCTGGCTTGGGGAGCATCGGCAGCTTCGATACGCGCATCAAGGCGGCAGCTTTGGCAAAGGCGCCCACGACGCCGGTCGATGCGTTGCGCGCGCTGCCGCCCACGCGCGAGTGGGCCAACGCGCACCGCTACGGCGCCAAGGGCGACGGCAGGACCGACGACACGGCCGCGCTGCAACAAGCCATCGACAGCAACCGCGTGGTGTACCTGCCGCTGGGCTTCTACATGGTCAGCGACACGCTGCGCCTGCGCCCGGACTCGGTGCTGGTGGCGCTGCATCCGGGTCTGACCCAGCTGGTGCTGCCCAACGGCGCGCCGGCCTTCGCGGGGGCGGATCGGCCGAAGGCGCTGCTGGAAAGCGCCAAGGGCGGCGACGCCATCGTCTCCGGCCTGGGCCTGGCCACGGGGGAAGTCAACCCGCGCGCGCTGGCGTTGCTGTGGAAAGCCGGCGAGCGCTCGATGGTGGACGACATCCGCATCCAGGGCGGCCACGGCACCACCCTGTACGATGGCACCCGCGCCGATCCGTACAAGAAGTCGGCGGACTTCGACACCACCGCGTTCTGGGACCGCCAGTATCCGAGCATCTGGGTGACCGATGGCGGCGGCGGGACCTTTGTCGGCGTGTGGTCGCCCAGCACCTATGCGCAGGCCGGCTTCTACGTGTCCAATACCAAAACGCCGGGCCATGTGTACGAGCTGTCGGCTGAGCACCACATCCGCGCCGAGATCGTGCTGGACAATGTGGAGAACTGGGAATTCCTGGCGCCGCAAACCGAACAGGAAGTGCGTGACGGCATGGATGCGGTGTCGCTGGAAGTGCGCAATTCGCGCAACATCCTGTTTGCCAACTACCACGGCTACCGCGTGACGCGCTCGATCAAGCCGGCCGAAGCGGCCGTCAAGCTGACCAACTCCAGTGACATCCGCTTTCGCAACGTGCATGTGAATGGCGAGTCAGGCTACGCGGCCTGCGACGAGCAGGGCTGCGGCACCTATCTGCGCGCCAGCAAGTACCCGTTCGAAAATTCGATCCGCGACGTCACCCACAAGCTGGATTTGCGCGAGCGCGAATTCGCGCTGCTCGACATCGTTGGCAATCCCGTGGCCGGCCCGGCCAGCCCCGTGAAAGTCGAGAAGCTGGAAGATGGTTTCTGGTCGATCGCCGGCGCCGCCGTGGATGCGCAGGGCAAGCTGTATTTCGTCGACCGCCGCTTCCAGCGCATCTACACTTGGAGCCGGAAGGAGGGCCTGGTGGTGGTGCGCGATGCGCCACTCGATGCGGTCAATCTCGCCATCGACAAGAGCGGCGCCATCCTGGTGCAGTCGATGGCCGGGCCGGAGGGCACGGTGTATTCGTTCCGTCCGGAGGCGCATGCCTCGGAGATTACGGTGATCAAGCCGACGCCGGTATCCGGCCGTACCGATGCACGTACCGTCCTACCGGTGAACTTCTGGAACAACGGGGAATTCCGCGATCAACTCAACCCCGACACCTATGAATTCACCACGCTGGCGGAGATGTTCGCGCGCGACGTGGCGACCCCGAAAACCCATGAGTACGTGTCGCCGGATGGCAGCCTGGTGCTGCCGGCCTTCCGTGTATGGAAGCAGGGCCCGGCCAACCATCTCGGCTGGCGCTGGTCCGACACGCTGCAGACGCACGGCTTTGTCTCAGCCAGTCAGGGCGAGCGCGTGGTGTTCACCAACGGCTCGGAAAACCGCACCTATAGCGCGCTGGTGGGGCAGGGCGGCGCGCTCAACGACCTGAAGCTGCTGGCCGACCGGGGCGGCGAAAGTGCGGCTGTGGATGCAGCGGGCAATGTGTACGTGGCCAATGGCCAGGTGTTCGTGTACCGCGATGGCAAACAGGTCGAGCGCATCGATGTGCCGGAGCGTCCGCTGCAGCTGGTGTTCGGCGGGGAAGGCAAGCGTACCCTCTTCATTCTGACGCACCGCGCGCTGTATGCGGTCCAGCGCTGAGATGGGGGCGCCGTCCATGGCGGTTGGTCGAATGCGCGTGGTGGCTGCGCTTGGGTTGGCGCTGGCGCTGGCGCTGGCGAACCATGGGGCCGCGCGCGCGCAGCCAGCCGTGGCTGCGCCCGTGCCGGTGCCCGGTTCGAACCCGGCGGCGCCCACCTACCTGCTGTGGCCGCACGGCGCGCCGGGAGCGGAACGCCGCCACGGCGAGCCGGAGGTGGTCAAGGACAGTTACGTCAGCAATGTGCATGACCCGTCGCTGACGGTGGTGCGCGCCGATCCGCGCCATGCCAACGGCGCGGCGGTGATCATCGTGCCTGGCGGTGGGCACCGCATCCTGGTGGTCGTCAACGAAGGCATGCTGCCGGCCAAGGCGCTCAACCGCTTCGGCGTGACGGCTTTCGTGCTGAAGTACCGGCTGGCGCGCGACAGCCAATTGACCTACACCGTCGAAGGCGATGCCAGCGCGGACCTGCGCCGTGCGATCCGCTGGGTACGCGCCCATGCGGCGCAGTTTGGCGTGGACCCGAAGCGGATCGGCGTGATGGGCTTTTCGGCGGGCGGCGAAGTAGTGACGCACGTGGCGGACAATCCGCCGCCTGCACCTGCGCCCGGCGCGCAGCTGGACGCCATCGACCGTCTGAGCGCGCGGCCCGACTTCCAGGCGCTGATCTATCCGGGTCCGCTGGGTGTGCCCGCCAAGGCGGTGCAGGCGGCGCCGCCTGCCTTCATCGCCGCTGGTTCCCTCGACAAGTGCTGCGCGCCGCCGGCCATCGCCCTGTACCAGCAATTGGTGGCGGCGGGGGTGTCCGCCGAGCTGCATATGTATGCGGACACGGATCACGGCTTCAACCTGGCGGCGCGCTCGGAGCGGGTGTCGATCGCCCATTGGCCGGATCGCTTTGCCGACTGGCTGGCCGATGGCGGCTGGCTGGTGCCGCATCCGGATGGGATGGTAGAGGGCGTGCCGGCGCCGACGCCGCAGCAGTAGCGGGTGCAGCTACGCTTGCCGTGCCGGCCTTGAGCGGACAGGCTGCGTTCATCCCTGCTCCCATGCGCGGTACCACTCGACAAACCGGGCCAGCCCCGTTTCGATCGGGGTGGCGGGCCGGTAGCCGGTCCATTCCAGCAGGCGGGTGATGTCGGCGTGGGTGGCGGAGACGTCGCCCGGCTGCATGGGCTGCGGATCGATGCGTGCCTCCACGCCGTTGGCCTGCGCGAGCATCTGCACGAAGTGCGCCAGCCGCACCGGTCGACCGCTGCCGATGTTGAATACGGCGTGGGGCGCCTGCTCGCCTTCAAGCGGTGGCTTGGCCAGCAGCCGCACGATGGCTTCGACGGCGTCGTCGATGTAGGTGAAGTCGCGGGTCGGTTCGCCGTGTCCGAACAGGGCGATGGGCTCGCCGCGCAGCATCCTGGCGGTAAAGCCGAAGCATGCCATGTCGGGCCGGCCCCAGGGACCATACACGGTGAACAGGCGCATGCCGGTGGCAGGGAGGCGGTACAGGTGGCTGTAGCTGTGCGCCATCAGTTCGTTGGCGCGCTTGGTGGCGGCGTACAGCGACACGGGCCGGTCGGCAGGCTCGCTTTCGCGAAATGGCGCGCGCGCCGATTCGCCATACACGCTGCTGCTGCTGGCGTACAGCAGGTGCCTCACGCGATGGCGGCGGCAGGCTTCCAGCAGGTGGCCGAACGCGACCAGGTTCGATTCCACGTAGGCGGCCGGCTGGTCCAGCGAGTGGCGCACGCCGGCCTGTGCGGCCAGGTGCACGACCAGGCTCGGCTGCACGGTGCGAAACAGGGCTTCCACCTGGGCGGCGTCGGACAGTTCCGTGCACAGGCATTCGACCCCGGCGGGTTCCAGCAGCGCACTCACCCGCGCATGCTTCAGGCGCGGCGCGTAGTAGGCGTTGAAGTTGTCGCAGCCGGTCACCTGATGGCCGAGCGCGGCCAGGCGGCCGGCCACGGCGCTGCCGATGAAGCCGGCCGCGCCGGTCACGAGGATGGAGTCAAGCGCGTTCATGCGGCCTGCGCTCCAGCGTGGCGCTGCGGCCCATCCGCGCTTGGGCGGCCGATCCCTTCGTAGTGCAGACCGGCCGCTGCCACGCTGGCCGGGTCGTAGATGTTGCGCCCGTCGAACACGGCCTTGCCGCGCAGGGTGCGCGCCAGCAGATGGAAGTCCGGCGCGCGCAGTTCCTGCCATTCCGTCACCAGCACCAGCGCGTCGGCGCCGTCGGCCGCTTCCATGGCCGACGAGGCGATGGCCAGGCGCGCGCTGCAGAAGGGCACCCCATATTCGGCCTGCAGGATGCGCACGGCCTGGCTGGACGCGACCGGGTCGTAGGCGCGCACGCCGGCGCCGGCCGCGAACAGGGCGCGGATCAGCGCCAGGCTGGGGGCGTCGCGCATGTCGTCGGTGCCGGGCTTGAAGGCCAGCCCCCAGACGGCGACGCTGCGCCCGGCCAGCCGGCTGGCGCCGCCGAAGAAGCGGCACAGCTTGGCGAACAGGCGCTTTTTCTGGCGCTCGTTGACCAGTTCGGCGGCGCTCAGCATGTGCAGCCGCAGGTCGAACGCGGCCGCCGTGCGGATCAGCGCCTGCATGTCCTTGGACAGGCAGGAGCCGCCATAGCCCGCGCCCGCGTACAGGAATTGCGGGCCGATGCGCGCATCCAGGCCGATACCCGGGCGCACCAGTTCGATGTCCGCGCCCACCGCTTCGGACAGGTTGGCCAGTTCGTTCATCACGCTGATGCGCGTGGCCAGCATGGCGTTGGCGGCGTACTTGGTCAGTTCGGCGCTGCGCACGTCCATCTCGATGAACTTCTCGTGGTTGCGGCTAAAGGGCGCGTACAACTGGCGCATCAGGCATCTGGCCTCGGCATCGTCACTGCCGACCACGATCCGGTCGGGCTTCATGAAGTCCAGGATGGCCGCGCCTTCCTTGAGGAACTCCGGATTGCTCACCACGTTGACGGCCAGGTCCAGGCCGCGCAATCGCAGTTCGGCCTGGATGGTGTCGCGCACCCGCTCGGCCGTGCCCACCGGGACGGTGGATTTGTTGGCCACGACGACGCCGTGGCCCAGGCCCTGGCCGATGCTGCGCGCCGCGCCCAGCAGGTCGCGCAGGTTGGCGCTGCCGTCGTCGTCGGCCGGCGTGCCCACGGCCAGGAAGATGACCTGGGGCTCGGCCAGCGCCTGCACGTAGCTGCTGGAAAAGCACAAGCGCCTGGCTTGCAGGTTACGCACGACCAGGCTTTCCAGGCCCGGTTCGTGGATGGGCAGGATGCCGCGCTGGAGCAGGGCGATCCTGTGCTCGTCCACGTCCAGGCACAGGACGCGGTTGCCGACGTCGGCGAAACAGGCTGCGCTGACCAGCCCGACGTAGCCGGAGCCGATGATGGTGATGTTCATGGAGGATTCCCGCTTGATCGCCGCGCTAGAACTTGGTGGCGATGCGCGCGTACCAGGTCCGGCCCACCGGGTCGGTGTAGCGCGGATCGTAGCCCTGCTGGAAGGTGGTGCCCTGGTTGGTGTAGGGCGGTTCCTTGTCCGTCAGGTTCTTCACGCCCAGCGTGTAGGTGACGTTCTTCCGGCCGCCGTACATGCCCGCCAGCGACCAGGTGGAGTAGTGGCTGACCTTGCGGAAGAACTGGGGATCGACTGCGTTCTGGTCGGTGTAGCCGGTCATGAAGCGGTTGCCGAGGTTGGCGCTCCATGGTCCGCTGGCCCAGCTCAGCAGCAGGTTGTGGCGCCAGCGGAACACCGGCGTGGCGTCGGCATACCGGCCCACGTTTTCCGTGAACGGGCCGTTCCGCTCGTTCTGGTAGTCGTACTTGTTGACGTAGGTGCCTTCCAGGATCAGCGACGGCGTGCCCCACGGCGTGCGCGGCATGCGGTAGTTCAGGCTGGCGTCCACGCCGCGGGTGCGCACTTCACCCAGGTTGCTGACGGTGGCGAGCACGTAGTCGAGCCGGGTCCCGGCGGCGTTATAGAAATACAGGCTGCGGTATTTTTCGTAGTTGCCGAAGATGGTCTGCTCGGGCAGCGTGTTGATCTGTTCGCGCAGGCGGATGTCCCAGTAGTCCAGCGCCACGGTCAGTTCGCGCGTGGGTTCGAACACGATGCCGGCGCTGTAGGTCTTGGATTTTTCCGGCTGCAGGTTGCGGTTGCCGCCGCTGCGGATGTTCTGCTGCTGGTCGCAGGCGATGTTGGGGTTGGCGCCTGCCACCGGCACGCCCCCCGGGCACAGCAGTGGGTCGTTGTACGTGTCGGAGGTGTTGGTGGTGGTCTCCGGCGCGTTGATGTCGAACAGGGTGGGCGCGCGGAAGCCCCGGTTGTACGAGCCGCGCAGGAGGATCTGCGGAATCGGCTGGTAGCGCACCGCCACCTTGGGATTGGTGGAGCCGCCGAAGTCGCTGTAACGGTCGTGCCGCAGCGCCAGGTTCAGTTCCAGGTTCTGGATCACCGGAACGTTGGCTTCCATGAACACGGCGCTCATGTGGCGCTTGCCGAACTGGTCCAGCGCCTCCTGGTAGCCCGAGCTGGACGCCTGCGAGGCCAGCGCCCGGTTGACCAGGTAGCTGGCATGGTCGCGCCGGTGCTCGACGCCGATGGCAAAGCCCAGCGGGCCGGCGGGCAGGGTCATCAGGTCGCGGCTGGCGCGCAGGTCGAAGGCGGTGCTGCGCTGGGTCGCGTCGAGGTACTGGCCCAGCAGGAGCGAGCTGTTCAAATAGGCC
>JBKHWY010000156.1:0-9129 GCA_046566285.1 Gammaproteobacteria bacterium
TCTGGAAGTAGCCGCGCACGGATTGGGCGTTGCCGAAGCCGGTGTAGGGCACGTCGTTCAGGAACGAGTTCACCTGGGCCTGGGTGATGGTCCCCGGCAGGTCGGGGAAATCGATGATCACGGTCAGGCCGCGCATGGAGCCGGTCGCCACCGCCATGGGCGAAACGCCTGTCACCGACGCCTCGGTCGCGGCCGTGCGCACCTTGTCGTTGGCGGCCTGCGGGGCTTGTCCGTGCAGCTTCTGGTAGCGTTCCTTGGCGCGCGCGGCGCGTGCTGCGGCGCTCAGGCCGGGCTGCTTGCGCACGGTGCCTGCCACGCTGCGGGTGCTGGCGTTGGTTGCCAACACGCCGGTCGAGACCAGCGCGTCGCCGGCCGCATTGACCTGGGCATAGCACAGGCCCTTCTTGGCGGCGTCGTAGATGAGCAGCGACCCGTCGGCGCTGCGTTCTTCGGCGTAGTAGTCGTTGCCGTCCACGACCACCGTGATCAGGTCGCCGTTGGGCTGTTTGTAGTGGTACGTGTAGTTTCGGTACGGAACACCTGCGTGCGTTGCCATGCAAGCCAGGGCCAGGGCGAGGCCTGCGGCCGCGCGTTTTCCATTGAACTTGTTCATCTCTCTCCAGTGTTGTCGTGAGGGGGCGGGGCGCACCCTCAGCCTTCTTATGAAATAGGCAAGAGATTCTAAGTTGTAGTCAAACTACTCGATAGGGAATATGTACAAGAATCCAACAGTTGGCGAAAATTTCATCGCAGGAGGCGTTCAAGGAATCATTCGGTGCCGCGGCTGGTGGGCTTCAATGAGCGGGGATGCGCGCATGCGGTGCGAGGCTGGCGTACGCGAGGGCGGCGGCGGCCAACAGGGCGCCGGCCGCGCACACGCCCGGCCAGCCCGCATGGGAAAACATCCACGCTGAACTCAGCGAGCCCGCCGCCGCACCCATGAAATTGGAGGCCATCATTCCGGCAGTGAGGCGGCTGCGCGCGTCGGGGTCGAGCCGGTAGATGGCGCTCAGGTTGGTCACGTGCACACCCTGGATCGCCAGGTCCAGCACCACGATGCCCAGCAACAGGGCCGGCACCGACACCTGGCCCAGCGCGATCGGCAGCCAGGACGCCAGCAAGAGCAGCAGGCCAATGCGGGTCGAGCGATTGCCCAGGCCCTGATCGGCCATGCGCCCGAAGCGCTTGGCGGCGTAGGCGCCGGCCGCTCCCGCGAGGCCGAACAGTCCGATCCTGGCATTCGAGTAGGAATAGGGCGGGCCGGCCAGCAGGAAGGTCAGCGAGGTCCACAGCATGCCGAAGGAAGCGAACAGGCAGGCGCCGATCAGGGACCGGGCGCGAAACAGCGGGTGATCGAGGTACAGGCGCGCCACCGAGACGAGCAGGCGCGGGTAACCCAGCCCGGCCGGACTGCGGCTGCGCGGCAGTGCCAGCCAGAGTGCGCCGGCGGTGCACAGCATCAGGCTGGCGGCCACCCAGTACACCGTGCGCCAGTTGCCCAGGTCCGCCAGCGCGCCGGCCGCGGTGCGGGCCAGCAGGATGCCGAGTAACAGCCCGCTCATGATGGTGCCGACGATCTTGCCCCGCTCGCTGGGTGCCGCCAGCGTGGAGGCCAGCGGAATGAGCACCTGGGCCACCACCGACAGGCTGCCCGCGATGGCCGTGCCGAGCAGGACGAATCCGAAGCTGGGCGCCAGCGCCGTCGTCAGCAGGCCGCAGGCGGACAGGATGGTCATGGCCACGATCAGGCCGCGCCGCTCCAGCATGTCGCCCAGCGGGACCAGCAGCACCAGCCCGAGCGCGTAGCTCAGTTGGGCCACGGTGGTGATGGCGCCCGCCGTGGCGGTGGACAGTCCGAAGTGCGCGCCGATGGTGTGCAGCAGCGGCTGGGCGTAGTAATTGCTGGCCACGGCGAGGCCGGTGGCCACCGCCATCAGCAGCACGGTGGCCGAACCCAGGCCGGTGGCGGCGCCGTGATTGGCAGCGGTCGCGGGACGGGTGCGAGGAACAAGGCTCATGGTTGTATTGTTTGGGTGAAGGGACGTATCACGCCGCACCGGCGCGTAATCCGGCGGGGACACGGGCCTGGCGTGCATCGCTGGCATTCTTGACCGTCAGTGCCAGCGCGGCAATCACGGCGGGAATCGCGAGCAGGGTGAAGATGCTGTCGAAGCCCAGGTTCCAGCGCATGAAGCTCGCTCCGATCAGGGCGCCGGATATGCCGCCGAAGCGACCCAGGCCCAGCATCCAGGCCACGCCGGTGGCGCGGCAATGGGTGGGGTAGAACGCCGCCGCGATCGAGCCCATCGATGACTGGGCGCTGTTCATGGTGGTCCCGGCGAGGAAAATCAGCACGCTCAGGAGCTCGACCGACCCGCCTTGGCCCACCGCGAAGATCAGGCCACCGGTCAGCAGGTAGGCCGTGGCCACCACCTTGTGCGGATTGACGCGGTCCATCAGATAGCCGGCGAGGATGGTGCCGATGCCCCCGCCCAGCGGAAACAGGGCCGTCATCATGGCCGCCTTGGCCACGCTGAAGCCCGCGTCCTTCATCAGCAGGGGCATCCAGCTGGTCAGCAGGTAGAAGATCAGCAGCCCCATGAAGTACGTCACCCACAGCATGATGGAGCCCAGCAGGTAGGGTCGCGACAGCACCAGGCCGAGGGCGAAGCGGGAGTTTGCCGCGGCCGCTTCGCCGACGCTGAAGGCGGTGACGTGATCGAGCCGGGTTTGCGTGACGCGCGCCAGGACCCGGCGGATCTGGTCCACCGGCTTGTGGCGGGCCACCATATGACGCACCGATTCCGGCAGCCACACCACCAGCAGGAGGGCCAGCGCCAGCGGGGCCACGCCACCGGCCACCAGCACGCTGCGCCAGCCGTGCTGGGGAATCAGCCAGGAGGCCAGCAAGCCGCCCAGGGCCGCGCCCACCGGAAAGCCGCAGAACACCGCGTTGACCATCACCGAGCGGCGCCGGTCGGGGGCGTACTCGGACATCAAGGTCAGGGCGTTGGACATGGCCGCGCCCAGGCCCAGCCCGGTGAGGAAGCGCAGCACGGTGAGCGATTCGAGCGCCCCGGCGCGCGCGGCCGCGAGGCTGGCCAGACCGAAGAAGACGACCGACCACACCAGCACGGGCTTGCGCCCGAAGCGGTCGGCCAGGGGGCCGGCGCACAGGGAGCCGATGGCCAGGCCGAACAGGGCGGCGCTCATCAACGGGCCCAATGCGGCCTTGGCCACGCCCCAGTCCTGCACCAGAGCGGGGGCGAAATAGCCGACCATGGCGGTATCGAATCCGTCGATGGCCACGATCAGGAAGCACAGCACCAGCACCAGCCACTGGTAGGGCGAAATGCGCTGCTGGTTGATATAGGCTTGCACATCCAGGGATGGGGGCGCGCTCATGCTGGTTCTCCCAATGGTTGATTGACGCGGGCCGATGCTAGTTGAGCACAGCCGCCGGGAACAGGCTTTTCAAGGTCGCATCGTGTTCGAGGAAGTGGATCGCGGTCATGAAGCGCGCTTCGCCGTCCGCGCCGGCCTCCGCGTCCACCCGCAAGATTTTTCCGACCACGCTGCGCGCACGGCTTTCGGAGGCCGGCTGGAAGGTGGCGACAATGACCGCGCCAACCGCCAGCTCGCTGGCCCCCGTGATCCGGATTTCGGTGGGTGCTTCGCCCGCGCCGGCGTCAGGCGGCCTGGCCTGCATCTGCCGGGTGCCGGCATCGACGCCGATCGGAACCCAGAGCGAGCACGGACGGGGCGCGCGTTTGCCAAGCGGACGCACGCGCACCACCCCCGCCCCCGCGCCTACTTGCGCCTGGCAGGCCAGCCGGTGGGTGTGCGGCGCGTGGCCGAAGATCTCGAGCACGCGCCGTTCATGCACGGCGGGCGGCAGCAAGGCTTCGCCCCCTTCCAGGAGCTCGACGCGGCAGGTGCCGCAATTGCCGCGCCGGCAGTGGAAGGGCACCGGCCCGTCGGCCTTCTCGCACAGCTTGAGCAGGGACCCGCCTTCGGCCCCCGCCACGGTCTGCTCCTGGCCGAGATGGTCGACAAAGATCACTGTTGGCATACGCGTTGTTCCTTGAGTGAGGTGATGAGTCCACGGGACCTGCTCATGCGCTTCCAGGTCGCCTGGCGTCAGGCGCGTTCGAACTGGCGCGGGGCGCGGCGCGCGTCCTGATGGTCGTACTGCGCCACCTTGAATTTGCGCAGTTCCGACACCTTGGCCGCTTCTTCCGTGCTGAAGGGACGGTCACCCTTGATCGTGACGCGCTCCATCAGGCGGCGCTGCGGATAGTAGTCGTGCACGGCCGCGTGCTGCACCGAGCGGTTATCCCAGAACACCAGGGTGTTCGGCACCCAGCGGTGCCGGTACTGGTGCTCCAGCACCGAGGTGGAGCGGAACAGGGTATCGAGCAGCTGCCAGCTTTCGCGGTCGTCCAGGCCCTTGATGAAGCGCGTGTAATGCGGATTGACGAACAGGGTCTTGCGGCCGGTGACGGGATGCACGCGCACCACCGGATGCGTCACCGGCGGATATTCCTCTTCGCTGCGGCGCAGCTGGCGGCGGCCTTCTTCGGAATCGGGGAACAGGAACTTGAACGAGGTGAAGTCGTGCACCGCCTCCATGCCCGAGATGAACTGCTGCATGCGCTCGGACAGCGAATCGTAGGCGGTGGTCATGCTGGCAAAGCAGGTGTCGCCGCCCACTTCCGGCACGATCTTCGAATACAGCATGGTGCCCAGGGGAGGGCAGGCGCGGTAGGTTTCGTCGGAATGCCAGCGGTCCGTCACCACCGGCGGATTGCCCTCCTTGTAGTCGAACACGATCAGCTCGGGATTCTTCTCGGCGTTTTCCGCGAATGGATGCACGGTCAGTTCGCCAAAGTAGGACCCCAGCCGCATCAGGTCTTCGCTCGACAGCTTCTGGTCGGGAAAGACCAGCACTTCATGGGTTGCCAGGGCATCGGCGATCGCATCCACGGCGACCGCATCCAGGGGGTGGCTCAGGTCGATGTCCGTGACCTCGGCGACGAAATAGCGCCCGAGGCGACGCACGGTGATGGGGCTATCCTCGGTGGCCGCTTGCATGGCATTGCTCATGTTTACTTCCCTTCTCAAGAAAAGACAAATACGGATTCGCACAGGCCGAGATTGGCCAAGGCATCGGTACAACTACTGGGTCGAGGCGCGTACATGCACTAGAGCGCGCCGGCCGCGCGCAGGGCGGCGATGTCGGACTTCTGGTAACCCAGGAGGCCGGACAGGATGTCTTCCGTGTGTTCGCCATGGTCGGGCGCCGGAGCGCGCGGCACAGCCCGTCCGCCGCAGCCTTCCAGGTGAATCGGCTGGCCGAGCAGATGCTGCGGCCCGAGCCTGGCATGCTGCACCGTGGTGGTCATGTTCAGGGACTGCATCTGCGGGTCGTTCATGGCCTGCTCGATGGTGTACAGCGGGCCGCACGGGATGCTGGCCGCGTTGAGCTTGTCGATCAGGGCGGCGCTCGACCAGGTGCGGGTCCGCTCGGCCACGATCGCGCGCAGCCGTTCGCGGTTGCGCGAGCGCTCGGCGATGGTGCGGTAATCGGGATCGGCGGCCAGCTCGGGCAGCTGCAGCACCTCGCACAGCGTCCTGAATTTCGGGTCTTCCGCCGCCGCGATATTGACCTGCCCATCGGAGGTGGGGAACAGGCCCGTGGGCATCAGGGTCGGGTGATCGTTGCCGGCCTGGGTGGGGACCTCGCCGGTGCTGAGCCAGCGCGCTACCTGGAAGTCGAGCATGGACACCAGCGACTCGAGCAGCGAGGTGTGCACCCATTGGCCTTCGCCGGTGCGCTCGCGCTGGTACAAGGCGATCAGCACGCCCTGCGCCAGCACCATGCCGGCGCTGATGTCGGCAATCGCCGCGCCGGCGCGCACCGGTCCCTGTTCCGGAAAGCCGGTCACCGACATCAGGCCCGACATGCCCTGGATGATCTGGTCCACGGCCGGGCGCTCGCGGTAAGGCCCGGTCTGGCCGAAACCGGAAATGCTGCCGCAGATGATGCGCGGGTTGATGGCTTTCAGGGTTGGGTAGTCGAGCCCCAGGCGGAATTTCACATCCGGGCGGAAGTTCTCCAGCACGACATCGGCTTTTTGCACCAGCTGGTGGAACACCGCCTGGCCTTCGCGGGTCTTCAGGTTGAGCGACAGGCTTTGCTTGGCGCGATGCAGGTTCTGGTAATCGAACCCCTGGCGCGGGCCGCCCATGCTGTCGCCCAGGTCGGACGGTTCCTCGATCTTGATGACCCGGGCGCCCCAGTCCGCGCACAGGCGCGATGTGACCGGACCGGCCCGGTGCCGGGTCAGGTCGAGCACGAGCAAATCATTGAACGGCAATGTGGACATCGATAGCTTCCTTTGGGTTGAAGACGATGGATTCGTCGCGGGCGGGGCGTCACCCCGCGCGCTTAGATCGGAAACACCAGCGAGTCCGGCATGACGCGCGCATCGATCACGCACAGGCGCTGCTTGAATTTCAGCGTGTCGCCCTCGCGCACGATCACATCCTGCGAACGGCCGCAGGCCAGCAGCTGGCTCGGCGTGTCGCCCAGGCTCTCGTACACCAGAAAGGACGCGCAGGCTTCGATGCCGTCGCCATTCAGCCCGTCCCAGGTCTTCACGCGCACGCCGCTGAAGATGCGCCGTTGGAGGCGGCGCCGGAACACCACGGTGTGCTGGAGCGCGGCGGCGCGGTCGCGCAGCATGGCCTGCCCCTCGCACCACACAAAGCACAGCGGCAGGTTCTGCTCGAGGTTCTCGCGCGTCGTGATGCGGTAGCTGCTCGCAGCGACGAAAAAGCCGGGCCAGCGGGCGATGTCGCCATCGTCGAGGGCCTCGCCGTAGAGGGTGTAGAGCAGCTCGACGTCGGCCGCCAGGGCACGCTGTTCTGGAGTTCTAATCATTGGGTTCAGCATCCATGACGGAGCGGTAGTATTGGTGGAATCCCCGGATGGCCGATTCGGTCAGCATGTGATCGGCGTCGCCCGTGCCTTCGCCCGCCTCCAGCACCGCCATGGCGGCCGGGGAAGCGGCGACCCCCGCCTGCGAGATCGCCAGCACTTCGTTGTCGTCGATCGTCACCAGGCCCGATGGTCCCAGCAGGTTCGCCTGCATCAGGCGCTTGCGCAGCAGTTCCGGCGAGTCCGATTCGTAGCCAAAGAACGTCCAGGTCTTGATGCAGGCATCCGGCCCATCCGGGCGCACCACCCGCATGGCCAGGCAGTTCAATTGCTGCAGGATGATCAGGTTGGGCCACAGCGTGAGAATGGCGCCGGTGCCGTGCTCGAATTCGCGCTGGTGGGCGATCATGCCCGGTTCTTCCAGGCGGAAGCCGCCCTGGGCCGCCGGCCGCTCATGCGCATCTTCGCCGCCGGCCTTCTTGAAGCTGGCCGTCGACACCAGCACGCTGCTGCGCCCGAGCGCATCGACCTTCACCTCGGTGTCCTGGTCCGAGCGCCAGATGCCGAAGGTGACGAAGAAGGCATGCAGCAGCGCCGCGTGGAACGGGTCCTTCAGGTTCTCGACCTGCAGCTTCCAGTTCGAATGCACGCGGTGGCGCATGGTGCCGATGACGCGCAGGGGCCGGCCGTCGCACACCCGGTCGAAGTAGGCCAGGATGG
Organism: Gammaproteobacteria bacterium; assembly: GCA_046566285.1. Taxonomy (GTDB): domain Bacteria; phylum Pseudomonadota; class Gammaproteobacteria; order Burkholderiales; family Burkholderiaceae_D; genus Telluria_A. Next base: position 7,664 of record JBKHWY010000156.1, read on the forward strand.
TGGGGCCGAGATACTCTTCCAGCGGCTCCACGTCCTGCGCATGGCTGGCGAACACCACGCCATGGCGCTCGGTTACCTTGAGCTGTTCCAGGCCATGGCGAGCCGGGTCGAAGCAGGGCGACATGCCGCCCTTGCCGCCGATCCCGCGCCGGAAGGGAATCCCCACCAGGCTGCCTTCCAGGTCGAACGACCACTGGTGATACGGGCAGGTGAACACCTTGGTGTTGCCGCTCGCCTCATGGCAGACCTGGGCGCCACGATGGGTGCAACGGTTGACGAACACGCGCAGGCCGTTGTCGCGGTCGCGCACCAGGATCACCGGCACTTCGCCCACATGGGTCTGCACGAAGTCGCCCGGCTTGGGCACTTCCGACGCCAGGCCCACGTAGTTCCAGGTTCGCCCACGGAAGATGCGCTCCTGCTCGCGCTCGTACAGCGACGCATCGGTGTAGATCGCCAAGGGGACCCGGCGCGGACCCTCAGGCGGCCAGGAGCTCGTCGGCATCGCGCTGGTCCCCTGGGGTGTTGTCGCCGCCGCTGGGGGCGGAATGGTGGACGACCAGGTCGGCGATGCGGCCCATCACGGTCGTCAGCATGGCCCAGCCCTGGCGCTGGATCTCGAACAGCTGCTGGGGATCCTGCAAATCGAGCTGGCGCAGGAAGGCGTAGCCCATTTCGACGTGGCCGTCGTCATCGACCTTGTGGGTGTCGAAGTGCTCGGCGGTGCCGCTGGCGGCCATGGCCGGCTGGATGTGCTTGTAGAAGTAGGTGGCCGACGCTTCCACCACCAGGTGGGTGAGCACCACCTTGTCGGCGTCGCTGATCAGGGCAGTCTTCCAGGGGAACCAGGCGCACGCCGCTTCCAGCACGGGGTCGAAGACCGGGTGCAGGTCGTCGCGGTTCTTGGCCAGGTCGCGGTTGTGGCCCAGTTCCTCGCTCAGGTGCAGCCAGGCCAGCTCTTCGAACTTGGGATGCTGCAGCGTCATCACGCGCGCCAGCACCATTTTCTGGAAATGGTTGGACCACACCTGGAAGCAGTCGAGGAAGCGCTTTTTCGACTCGGGATTGTTGAGCAGCCCGGCGCGCACCAGCGCGAACAGGCGGTGCTTGTCGAAGCGCTCCATGTACTCTTCGTTCTTGCGGAACAGCTGTTCGGCGATGCTTTCCTGAGGCGCGCCGGCTGGGCCGTCTTCGGGCGCGAAGGTGGCCCAGGGGTCGGCGATGTCCTCGTACAGGCCGCGCGAATCGAACTGCAGCGACAGTCCCCAGAAGCCGTTCGGCGGCATGCCGATGAAGCCGTGCGGGCGGCCTTGCGGCACCAGCAGCACGTCACCCGCGTTCATCACATCGCGCACATCGCCCAGCGTGCCGGCCGACCCTTCGCACAGCAGGATCATCGAATCGACCGGATGGATATGTTCGTCCAGGCGCTCGCCCGCTTCCAGACGCACCCAAGCCATCGAAAT
>JBKHWY010000157.1:0-9128 GCA_046566285.1 Gammaproteobacteria bacterium
GCCGAAGCCGAAGCGTTTGAGCTGTGGCGCGCGCTGTTCAGCCTGAACGGGGTGGCGCTGCCCCCCTGACCCGCAGCGTCAAGGCGCGCCGCCCTGATCGCAACACGCCACAACAGTTCACGATATTTACCCAGGACCCATCATGAGAAGAGTACACCCCGAATTTGCCTACCAGTCGCGCGAGCTGGGCGCCCAGATCGAGGGCATCCTTGGCGACCCGCCCAACCAGAAGAACTACGACCAGATGGTGGGCGCATTGACCAGCGAATACACCAGCGGCGGCGGCATCGAAGACGTCAACATGATGAGCTTTGCGCTGGTCGACCACATCACCTTCTCCGACAACAAGGGCTTGCTGCGCGCAGCCGCCGAGTACGAGGGCGGCGACCCCGAGCAGGTGTTCGCCATGGCCACCTGCGAGGGCGAGGCCGAGGCGCTCTACCAGGCCATCACGGAAAACCATCCCGAGCTGGCGCGCCAGGCCATCATTACCGCCTTCCTGTACAAGAACCCGCGCCTGTGGGATGAGGACGACCACTCGCTCGACCAGCTGGGCGAGAACGACGACGGCGACGAGGAAGAGGACGAAGGCGGCGGCATGGTGTCGGACGACTTCGCGTCGATGTTCGACAAGGACGACGAATAAATCGGACGAACAACGCACCCATAGCCAAGAGGAATCATAATGACCGAGAAAACCACTCTGCCCGCGCTGACCCGGCAGGTCAGCGAACTGGTCCTGGCCGGTTCCCTGAACCACGCCGAAGAGACCTTCTCCGAAGCGGCCGAACAGCACGGCGACCTGGCCGTGGTGGAAGTGCTGGGCAACCTGCCGCCGCAGGTGACCAGCCTGCACCTGTCCGGCTTCGACGGCGCCAAGACCTCGCTGGCCACCCTGCTGGTGCCGCCCAAGGCCTGGGCCGACAGCCTGGCCTTCTTCGCCGCCACCTGGTCCGACGACATGATCGAGGACGATCCCGAGCGCCTGGCCGAATCGCTGTTCGCGCACATCCACGGCGTGGTGTTCGCCACCGATGACGTCGAGCGCCGCCACGAGCTGCTGGCCGAGGCATCCAGCTCCGACCATGGCGCCACCATCTTCGCGATCCTGTTCTCGATGCACCCGCGCGAAGTGCTGGAGCTGGCCGGCGAAGTGCTGGCCAAGGGCCAGTACATCACCGCCCACACCTCGTCCGACAGCGACATCGCCCCGCTGGCGGTGGAACTGGTCAAGGCCAGCGAAGACGGCTGGGACCGCGCCCTGTTCGAACTGTTCCCGGACTTCCGCCACAGCGGCGACCTGGCCGATGCCGAGTATTCCGACGACCCGGACGAAGAGCCCAAGTTCATGCAGCGCTCGACCAAGGAACTGCTGTACCGGCTGAGGAAGCAAGTGCCGTCCACGCGCAGCAGCGCACCGCGCCGCGGGGCTCGCAAGAGCCTGGGCACGGACATCTTCTCGTGAGCGGGGACCGCGCCTCCATGCTGCCAGCACTTGTGATCGAACGCCTACCCCGGTTGGTGCGGGCGATTCGCTGTTTTACTCAACCCACCCAACGCACCCCCGGCGACGAAGCCGTGATCCTGGCCGATGAACTGGCCGGCATCACGGCCATGGTGGCCGAGAAGTTCACCAACGACCGCACCGCCGAAGGCATCCAGCGCGCCTACTTCCTCACGGTGGGCGGGGTGTCGCTGGGCCTTGATCACCTGCTGGCCGAGGAGGGCACGGACAGCGACGAGGACGCGCTGGACCTCTTGATCGACGAAGGCGCCGAGCATGCCTTCCAGGCGGGCTTCCGGCTGATCAAGGAACTGGCCGCGCTGCCCGAGGACACCCTGGTGGGCGAATACGACCAGGACCCGGTGTACGCCGGACGGCGCCTGAAGGAGCTGTTCGTGGACCTGTGCTATGCCGATCCGGGGCAGAACTACGACGGCTACGCGCGCTACGAATCCCAGTTCAGGCAGCGCAAGTCGGTGCAGGCCATCGTGCGCGCGGCCGGCTGGCTGCGCCGCCATCATCACGCCGGCCCGATCAACGATCCGGACTTGAATGCCGAAGGCGTGATCGCGCTGGCCGTGATCTTCGCCGTGGAAGGGGGCGGGCGCATCGTCGCGCGCACCGGCCAGAAGGACTTCGAAGCGTTCGTGAAAGCGGTACGCAAGAACAAGCCCGACTTCGAAGCCGGCTGGGCCCAACTGATGGAAAAGATCCCGGCCCAGCACCAGAGCGTGATCGCCGAGCGCATCGACAATTACCGCGTGCACTGCACGGTGCTGCAGAAAATCGGCACGCGCGCCTCGATGAAATCCCTGTTCGAGGATCTGGAAAACTACGCCGGCTCGGAGCTGGACGCGGATTACGCCTGAGCGGTTACGCGTAGCACGCCGCCCGCTACATCTGCCGGAACAGGTGCGCGTACAGGGGACTGACGCGCGGCGTCTCGGTGCGTCCGCGCAGGCGCAGCGTGAGGCGCCCCATGTCGTCGCGCACGGCGCTGTGCACGCAGGCGGCGTTGACGATGGTGCCACGGTGGACCTGCCAGAACTGCTGCGCGTCCAGCTGCGGCAGCAGTTCCTTCAGGCTGACCCGGATCAGGGCTTCGGCATCCATCGTGACGACGTTGACGTACTTGTCCAGCGCCTCGAACATCACCACGTCATCGATGGGAATCATGCGCACCTGGTTGCCCACGGCCGCGCGGATCACGCGCAGAGGTTCGACCGGCGCGGTCGGCGCGGCCGGTGCTTTCGCCACGGCCGGCACCAGCGCGCGCAGCTGCGCCAGCAGCGCCGACAAATCGTCCGGGCGCGCGGCCAGGCGCGCGCGTACCCGCTCGATGGTCTTGGCCAGGCGCGCGTCGCTGATCGGTTTAAGCACATAGTCGGCCGCCGCCTGCTCGAAGGCCTGCACCGCATACTCGTCGTAGGCCGTGACGAACACGATCTGCGGAAAGGGGCCGCCTTCCCAGCTATCGGCCAGTTCCTCCGCCGCTTCCAGCCCGGTCTTGCCCGGCATTTTGATATCCAGGAACAGCACGTCCGGTCGCAGCGCCAGCGCCTGCGTCACGGCCTCGACCCCGTTGGCGCAGGTGGCCACCGCGTCGACGCCCGGCCACAGGCGCGTGAGCGCATGCGCCAAGGTGGCGGCGAGAATCGGTTCGTCTTCGGCGATCAGGATGCGGGTGGTCATGGTCGGGTCGTGATGGGCAAGGTGGCGGGGAAGGTCACGGGCAGGACAAGGCGGGCGACGGCGCCCACGGGGTCATTCGGTTCGAGGCTGACGCTGGCGGCCTCGCCGAACAGGGCATGCAGGCGTTCGCGCGTGTTGGCCAGGCCCACCCGGGTGCCGGGCAGCGGCGCGCCGGCCAGTCCCAGGCCGGTGTCGGCCACGCACAGGATCAGGCAATCGCCATCGCGGTGCGCGCTGACCGACACCACGCCGCCATCGATCTTGGGCTCGAGGCCGTGGCGGATGGCGTTTTCAACCAGCGGCTGCAACAGCATCGGTGGCAGGGGCAGGCTGCGCAGTTCGGCCGGCAGGTCGAGCGCGTAGCGCAAGCGCGCGCCCATTCGTGCGGTCATCAGTCCCAGGTAGGCGTCCAGCAGCGCGAACTCCTGCGCCGGGGTGGTGCGCTCGGCGCGCGAAGAGGTGAGGGTGGCGCGCAGGTAGACAATGAACTGGTCGAGCATGTGCTGGGCGGCCTGCGGATCGATGGCGATCAGCCCCTGCACGTTGGCCAGGGTATTGAACAGCATGTGCGGCTCGATCTGCGCCTGCAGCAGGCGCAGCTGGGTTTGCGCGGCCTGGCGCGCGATCGCCTCGGCACGCGCCTTTTCCTTTGCAGCCGTTGCCTGGGCCTGCAGCAGGCGCTCGCGGCTGATAAAAACCAGGCAGATACCGCCGCTGATCAACAGGGTAATGACCAGCATATTGCTCACGCCCCCGTACACCAGGCCAGTGAGCGATGGCACGGGCCAGCCCATCAGCCGGGCCGCCAGCAGCGAGCCGGCGTACTGCCCGAATGCGGCGCAGACGATCACCAGCGGCACGTACAACTGCAGTTTGAGCTTGCGCTGGCGGCTCGCCAGCGCCAGGCGGGTGCCATCGATCAGCCCGAAGGCGATGGAGCCAATGCAGACCGAGAACAGCAGATTTTGTCCAAGGTCCTCCGCCCGGCCGGTGACGGCGGTGATCAGCACCGCGCACAGCACATTCAACACGGTGACATAGCGCGCGTCGGCCGCGAACCGGCGCCACGGGAAGCCGGTGGAGGTGGGGGCGGTGGAAGAGTCGGCGTCCGGGCCGATCGGTGTAGTCAGGTCCATGCCGCATTGTTCAACAGGTGGCACGCGCGGCGCAATGCCCGAGCGACGAAGCACCCGGCGGATGGCGCGAAACAGGCCTGAAGCGGCGTCATGTCGGGGTCGGAGGACGCTGCCCGAACAGCTGGCCCATGCAGGCGGTGCCGGGGCCTTCGCGTCCACCCGGCCCCGCTTCGAAGGCGATGTTGGCTGCGGTGAGCGGCTCATGGCAGTGCGCGCATACCGGCAGCATGGTCGTCACGTGGCCACAGCCCCGGTGGCGGATGTGCAGGGGCGGGCCGTCCTGGGCGCGCCACTTGTCGCCCCAGCGGGTCAGGGCCAGGAGCACCGGGTACAGGTCGCGCCCCTGCTCGGTGAGGCGGTAGCGCACCTTGCGCTTGTCGACCGGGTCGGCCGTGCGTTCGATGATCTGCTGCTCGGCCAGGGTGCGCAGCCGGGCCGTGAGCACATTGGTGGCGATGCCGAGGTTGCGCTGGATATCGTCGAAGCGATCGAAGCCCAGGAACAGGTCGCGCAGGATCAGCACGGTCCACCATTCACCCACCACGTCGAGCGTGCGCGCAATCGAGCAGGAAAAATCCTTGAAGGAGCTGCGTTCCATGATATTTACTTGCATCAAGCAAGCTAAATAGTTATATTGCTTGCATTATGCCAGTGAAAGCCGACCATGTACGCTGCCATCGTTCGACACAAGTTACTGAAGATTTTTGCCGCCCTGAGCCGGGGCGAGAGCGGTCCCATGGTCGACAGCCTGGCCGCGCGCTTCGAGTACCGCTTCGAGGGCGATTCGCCCATTGGCGGGCTGCGCACGGAAAAGGAATCGATCCGGCTGTGGTGGGCGCGGCTGTACCGGCTGTTTCCTGGCTTGAGCTTCGAGGTGCGCGAGGTGGCCGTGGTCGGCCCGCCGTGGAACACGCGCATCCATGTGCTGATGGATTTCGTGGTGCCGCACACGCAGGCCGGAGCGGATCGACCTTATCGCAACGTGGTGATGCAGTTCATGCGCATGCGCTGGGGGAAGGTCTGGCATATCCACACGCTGGAGGACACCGAGCGCTGCGCGCGCTACCTGGCCTGGGCGCATGCGCAGGGCAGGAACGAGGCGCGCGCCGGAGCGATCAGCGATCGCCCCTGGCCCGACCCGGGTCCCTTCATGGCCGCGCAGGCCTCGGCTACTTCGCCGCAGCCGGCTTGAGCACCGCCACCGCGCCGCCCGATGGCGCCAGCTTGAGCGTCAGGCGCTGGCCGGCGGCGACAGTGCGTTTAGAGCCGGCCAGGTGGCTGGCATCGCGGCCGTCTTCCAGCACGCTGGCCTGGTAGCTGCCCTTGGCCAGGAAGTCGAGCGGCACCTGCAGCGTGCGCACCTCTTCATTGGTCATGGCGCCGATGTACCAGGTGTCGCCTTTGCGGCGCGCCGAGACCACGTACTGGCCGATGTCGCCGGCCACGATGCGCGTCTCGTCCCAGCTGGTGGGCACCTCCTGCACGAACTGGGCGCCATCGGCCCAGCTGCCGTCCGGGTTCTTGTACGCGGCCGGGGAGTCGGACACCATCTGGAACGGGCTGTCGTAGACCACGTACATGGCAATGGCCTGGCCGCGCGTGGTCATCACCAGCGGCTCGTGGTTACGGGCGCTGAAGGTCCTGGGCGTGGCGTGGTGGAAGCCGCCCGGCGTGTAGTCCATCGGGCCCAGGATCATGCGCGTGAACGGCAGCGTCACGTTATGGGTGGCGGTGATGCGCGCGCTCCACTTGTTGTTCTCGGCCCCCAGCACGCCTTCCTGGGTGATGTAGTTCGGCCAGGTGCGGTTCAAGCCGTTGGGCGGGTAGGCGCCGTGCAGGTCCACCAGCAGCTTGTGCGCCGCGGCCTTTTCCAGCACCTTGTGGTACCACTCCACCATCTCCTGGTCATTGCGGTTCATGAAGTCGACCTTCACGCCACGGAGGCCCCAGTCCTGGTACTGCTGGAACGCGGCGTCCATCTGCTGGTCGAGCTGGTGCCACTGCACCCACAGCCACACGCCCACCTTCTTCGACTTCGCGTACCCCAAGAGCTCGGGCATGTTCATCGCCGGCTTGGCGCGCGTGACGTCGGCCTTCGGATTGGGTTCGATATCGCTGCCCACCGACCAGCCTTCGTCGATCAGGATGTCGTCCAGTTTCATCTCGCTGGCAAAGTCGACGAAGGCCTTGTAGGTGGCGGTGTTCACGCCGGCGTCGGGCACGTTCACGGCCCAGTCGTTCCACCAGTCCCAGGCCGTCTTGGACGGGCGGATCCAGCTGGTGTCGGCGATGCGCGAGGGCGCCGCCAGGGTGGGAATCAGCGAGGACGCGGCCAGTGCGCCGGGCGTCTCGCCCAGCATCACCACGCGCCAGGGCGAATCGAAGGCGCCGCGTGAGAGGTCGATTTTGGCGGTGACGGTCTTGCGGTTGCGGTAGTGGCGGTCGTTGTCGAAGCGCGGCGGCAGGTTGACCATCACGCCCAGGCCGGCGTCGCCACGGCCGGACAGGAAGAAGCCGGGATAGCCCTTCACATCCGACTCGGCGATCGCGAAGGTGGTCGCGCCCTGGCCGGTCTTGCACACCAGCGGCGCCATGAAGTTGTGGAAGTTGCGGATGCGCGAAGCCTGGATCGGGTCGTACTCGGCTTCGAAGCTGGTGTCGAAGCGGCCCATGTTCGCTCCCCAGCAGGCATAGTCGCGCGGGAAGTGGAATTCGGTTGCTTCGCTCATCACGCTGGCCTGGGCCAGGCCAGCCTGCTGAGGGAGGCGATAGCGCAGCGCCACGCCATCGTCGTAGGCGCGCACGATCACGCTAAATTGGATGCCCTTGCCGGCGCTGGTGAAGGCCAGCTCGGACTGGTTGTAGTGGTCCGGCGCGCTGGCGGCCTTGCCGGCCACGATCTGCCAGCTCTGCCTGGCCGAGGCGGAGGTGGCCCCGGTCAGGCGCGCGCCCGCGCCCAATTGGCCCGCGTCCAGGTTCAGGCCCAGCGGCGAGGCGGCAATGATGGCCTGGCCGTTGCGGCTGACGGCATAGGTCAGCTTGTCGGTGTCGATCGCTACCTGGTTGCGGCCATCGGGTGACTTGACGGTCACTACTTCCGCGAACGCGGGGGCGACGCTGGCTGCAAGGGACAGGATGGCAAGGGAAAGCCTGCAGAGGGCAGGCTGGCGCGGCAGGGGCATGGGGTGGGTCTCCGGTAACTCATCATTTTTAGGCGGCGTGGTGCACATTGTGCAATGTACGGTTTTCCACCCGCAATTGCGAAAATCGTCAGCATGAGGGCCGATTTTTCATGTGTTTAGTGATGGCGGCGCTGTTGCGTGCCGTGTTGCGGGCGCTTGTTCGCTGTGCCGGACGGGAGGAACTTACGTGATACGCCGTGGTCGAACTGCCATTCACATCTTTACAGCGGAGGTGGCAATCATGATGCAAGCAAACGAGATCCGGCAACGCTTTTCCAGCATCCAGCAGGCCATCGGCACGGCGGCGCAAACCTGCAAGAGCGAGGCGGGCGCGCCCAGGCAGCTCAAGGATTGTATCGAGCAGCTGGACCGCCAATCGAGCCAGGCCAGCCAGGTGATGCAGTCGAGCGACGAATCGCGCATCCGACAGTGCGTGAACGACCTGGAATCGCTGGGCGACGAAGCCAAGCGCGTGTGCCGCAACGAGGCGCAGATGTCGCCCCAGCTGAAAGAAGCGGTGATGCGCGTGCACGACCAGCTGTCCGACCTGAAGCACCAGCTGCACTAGTGCTCCGGTCCTGCCGGCCCCCGGCCTGGCGCTAGATGACGCCCTGTTCGCGCAGTTGCGCGATCTCGGCGCTGCTCCGGCCCAGCACTTCGCGCAAGACTTCGTCCGTGTGCTGTCCCAGCAGCGGCGGAGGAAGTGTGGCCTGGGCGGGGGTGGCGGACAAGCGCATTGGACTGCGCACCAGATCGACCTGGCCGGCGCTCGGGTGCGGCATCTGGAAACGGATGCCGCGCGCCTGCACTTGCGGGTTCTCGAACACCTCGGCCACGTCATTGATCGGCCCGCACGGCACGCCGGCCGCTTCCAGCCGCTCGATCCAGTGTGCCCGCGTGTGGGGGCGCACCATCTCCGCCAGCACGGGCACCAGCACGTCGCGGTTCTGCACGCGCGCCGGGTTGGTGGCAAAACGCGGGTCCGCGCTCAGTTCGGGGCGCCCACCCGCTTGGACGAATTTGGCGAACTGGCCGTCGTTGCCGGCGGCGACGATGATGTGTCCGTCCGCGCAGGCAAAGGTCTGGTAAGGCACGATGTTGGCGTGCGCGTTGCCCCAGCGTTGGGGCGGCTTGCCGCTGTTGAGGTAATTGCTGCCCACATTGGCCAGCATGGCCACCTGGGTGTCCAGCAGCGCCATGTCGATGTACTGGCCTTCGCCGCTGCGGTCGCGGTGGGTGAGGGCGGCCAGCACGGCAATGGTGGCGTACATGCCGGTCATCAGGTCGGTGAGGGCGACGCCGGCCTTTTGCGGCCCGCCGCCAGGCAACTCGTCGCGCTCGCCCGTCACCGACATCAAGCCGCCCATGCCCTGGATCAGGAAGTCGTAGCCGGCGCGGGCCGCATAGGGACCGTTCTGGCCGAAGCCGGTGATCGTGCGCATGTCCGACTTCAAGACCAACGAGTACGCCAGCCTGCTGGGCGGCGCCGGCTTCGAACCGGGCGAAGCCAACCCGATGCTGGGCTTTCGCGGCGCCGCGCGCTACTCGCACCCGGCCTATGCGGAGGGGTTCGCCCTCGAATGCCGGGCGATGAAGCGGGTGCGCGAGGAAATG
>JBKHWY010000158.1:0-9095 GCA_046566285.1 Gammaproteobacteria bacterium
AGGGAAAGCTGGAGCCCACCATCAGCAGCGTGTCGCACCCGTTCATCATGTCGAAGCTGGCCTTGCTGCCGATGACGCCAATCGAACCCGTCACGAAAGGCAGGTCGTCCGGCACGGCGGCCTTGCCCAGCAGGGCCTTGGCAATGCCCGCGCCCAGCAGCTCGGCCACTTCGACCAGTTCGTCGCTGGCGCCCAGCGCACCCGCGCCGGCCAGGATGGCGACCCGGCTGCCGCCATTGAGCACGGCGGCGGCCGCCTCCAGCGCTTCGGGCGGCGGCACCATGCTGGCCACCGTCGCGCCCAGGCCGGTGAATACGCTGCCGTGTTCGCGCGGCGGCGCTTCCACCGCATCCAGCTCCTGCACATCGGCGGGAATGATCACGCAGGTCACGGTGCGCTCGGCCTGGGCGATGCGGATCGCCCGGTCGATCAAGTGGCGGATCTGGTCGGCGCTGGTGGCCATGTGCACGTATTCATGCGCCACATCCTTGAACAGGCTGACCAGGTCCACTTCCTGCTGGTAGTCCGTGCCCAGCGACACGCGCTTTTGCTGGCCCACGATGGCCACCACCGGCTGGTGGTCGAGCTTGGCGTCGTACAGGCCGTTGAGCAGGTGGATCGCGCCGGGGCCGGAGGTGGCCAGGCACACGCCCACGGAACCGTCGAACTTGGCGTGGGCGCAGGCCATGAAGGCGGCCAGTTCTTCATGCCGGGTCTGCACGAATTCGATCGCATCCTGGCGTCCGAACGCGGCCATGATGCCGTTGATGCCGTCGCCCGGATAGCCGAACACGCGGTGCACGCGCCAGGCGTGCAGGCGTTCAAGGATGAAGTCTCCCACCGTTTTTGCCATTGCTGTCCTCCTGGTTTTCTTGAAGATTTGACCGCCGAGCGTGTAAAAGATTCGGCCGGATCGGCAGGGATGCCAAAAGCCGCGTCCGGTATATCGATAAATCATAGTTTTACTGACAATGCCGTCCTACTGCGCATACGCGTTTGCTGCTAGTGTTAGCGAAAAAGTACACGCCACCCACGAACGCCACCCACGACAAGACGACCGACCCATGCTCAACAGACGCGACTTCCTGAAAAGCGCCGGCGCGCTGGCCACCACTTCGGCACTGGCCGAGTTCGCCACCGCCCATGCCGCCCCTCCCGCCGCCACCCCGGCCAGGCTCGCCACCTCGGTGGCCGCCGGCCCCTCCGGCCGCGCGGTCGTCTCGCTCAACAAGGGCTGGCGCTTCCATGAAGGCGACATTCCCTTCCCCGTCATCACCGGCCACGGCGCCACCTATGGCAATGCCAAGGCCGGCGCCGCCAATGGCGCGGCCGCGCCCAGTTTTGATGACTCGGAATGGAGCAGCGTGCGCCTGCCCCACGACTTCGCCAGTTTCCAGACCCCGGACGCCAGCGCCAACGTGGCCCAGGGCTACCGCAAGCGCGGCATCGGCTGGTACCGCACGCTGATCCGCCTGGACGAAGCCGACCACGGCAAGCACATCGAACTGCAGCTCGACGGCGTGGCCACCCTCGCCACGGTCTGGTTCAACGGCAACGAAGTGGCGCACGTGTGGAGCGGCTACAGCTCGGTCTACATCGACCTGACCCCGTTCGCCACCTATGGCGACACGCTCAATTCCCTGGTCATCCGCGCCGACGCCAACGCCATGCAGGGCTGGTGGTACGAGGGCGCCGGCCTGTACCGCAATACCTGGCTGGTCAAGCGGCCACCGGTGCACATCGTCACCGACGGCGTGTTCGCCCATCCCGTCCAGGCCGACGGCCAGTGGACCATTCCCGTGGAAGTCACGCTCTACAACATCGCCAAGACGGCCCAGCCGGTGGTGGTGGAAGTCGCATTGGTGGACCCGGCCGGCAACCAGATCGGCTACCTCAGCACGACGGCCGAGGTGGGCGTGCTGGCGCGCGAAGTCGTGAACGGCAGCATGGCCGTCACCGCGCCGCGGCTGTGGAGCCTGGAGGAGCGCACGCTGTACACGGTGCGCACCCGCCTGTCCCAGGACGGCAAGCTGCTCGATGAAGTCACCACCCGCTGCGGCTTCCGTACCCAGCGCTTCGACGCCGAACAGGGCTTCTTCCTCAACGACCGGCACGTCAAGCTGCAGGGCGTGTGCATCCACCAGGACCATGCCGGCGTCGGCGTGGCCGTGCCGCATGGCGTGCTGGACTACCGCATGCGCCGCCTGAAGGAACTGGGCGTGAACGCCATCCGCTGCTCGCACAACGCGCAGGACCGGCGCTTTTATGAGCTGTGCGACGAGCTGGGCTTTTTGGTCATGGACGAGAACCGGGTGTTCAATCCGGCGCCCGAGCACATGGATGAACTGAACTGGCTGGTGCGCTGCCACCGCAACCACCCGTCGATCATCCTGTGGTCAGTGTTCAACGAAGAACCGATCCAGGGCACCGAGCAGGGCTACGAGATGGTGCGCCGCATGACGGCGGCCGTGCGCGCGCTCGACCGCTCGCGCCCCGTCACCGCCGCCATGAACTTCGGCCAGTTCGAGCCCATCAACGTGGCCCAGGCCGTGGACGTGGTGGGCTTCAACTACCAGTACCAGTCCTACGACGCCTTCCACAAGGCCTTCCCCACCGTGCCGATGACGTCGTCCGAGGACACCTCGGCCTTCATGACGCGCGGCGAATACCAGACCATCCCTGAGAAAAACATCATCGCCTCCTACGACGACGATGCCGCGCAGTGGGGCACCACCCACCGCACCGGCTGGCAGGCCGTGGCCGAGCGGCCCTTCGTGGCCGGCGGCTTCGTCTGGACCGGCTTCGACTACCACGGCGAGCCCACTCCGCACGAGTGGCCGTCGAACTCGTCCTTCTTCGGCATCATGGATTTGTGCGGCTTCGAGAAGACCGCCTTCTGGCTGCACCAGGCCCAGTGGCGCCATGAACCCGTGCTGCAGCTGGCGCCGCACTGGAACTGGGCCGGCCGCGAGGGCCAGCCGATCACCGTGATGGCCCTGCACAACCTGGACGAAGTCGAAGTGTTCCTGAACGGCCGCTCGCAGGGCCGCCAGAAGGGCGACCGCTACGCGATGAACCGCTGGAAGGTGCCGTATGCGCCCGGCAAGTTGTCCGCCGTCGGCTACCGCGCCGGCAAGGTGGTCAAGCGCTTCGAGGTCGAGACCACCGGCGCCCCGGTGGTGCTCAAGCTCACCCCGGACCGCGCCCACATGGCTGGCGACGGCGTCGATGCCCAGCCGGTCCGCGTCGAGGCGCTCGATGCGCGCGGGCGCCACGTGCCGCTGGCGCAGCACCAGGTCACGTTCCGCATCGAAGGCGGCGACATCATTGGCCTGGGCAATGGCAATCCGAACGATGTGACCAGCGAAAAAGGCGATACCCGCGCCCTCTTCAATGGCCTTGCCCAGGTGATCGTGCAGACGCACGAAGGCAGCACCGCGCCCTTGAAGCTGACCGCCAGCGCGCCCGGCCTGCGCAGCACCAGCCTGAGCGTGGACGTGCGCCGTGCGCCGGCGATCGCCTACCAGGCCACCTCCGAACCGGTCCAGCTGATCGGTGGCTGGCGCTCCTCGCCGATTAGCGATGCGCGCATCGACCCGCTGCTGCGTGCCAGCGGCAACGACATGAACTCATGGGGCTGGATCAATCCCGGCAGCAACGCCAAGCCGGCCGAGCGCTCCGGCTTCATCCTGTACGCCACCGACGTCAAGCCCTTCGCCCGCGTGCAAAAGCTGGGCGGCGTGCTCGAGCTGGAAGTCACCGGACCTTGCGAAGTGTTTGTCGATGGGCGAAAAATAGGCGAAAAAACCACACTTGCCGCAGGCCCCGTCCGGGTGGCGTTCCCGGCCGGGCTGGCGCAGTGTCGCCTCGCCGTGCTGTGTCCACTGGTGGCGGGCCAGCCGCATGGACTCAATGGCTCCGTACGGCTGGGTACCGGTCCGGGCAAGCCGTAACTTCTGGTAGCACATCTCCTTTTGAAATCGTTGTCTTGTCGTTGTCTAATAGGGACGGCCACGCATGTTCGCGTCGGCTGAATCACGACAACGACAACGACGACGATTTCCAACAGAGGAGAGCACCATGAAGACAGCAATGCGGCCAGCCCTGGCCATCATGCTGGTGTACGGCACCATCGCAACGAGCGCCGCCAGCGCGGCCTGCACCGCCACCTATTCGACCCGCAACGACTGGAACACCGGTTTCGTGGCCGATGTGGTGGTCACCAATACCGGAAGCAGCACCGTGAGCGGCTGGAGCACCAGCTGGGATTATGGCAAGCCGGTGGCGCTGACCAGCAGCCCCTGGGGCGCCACCGTCAGCGTCAATGGCGGCCAGGTGACCAGCCGCGACAATGGCAGCCACCCGACCATTGCGCCGGGCAGCAGCGTCAGCTTCGGCATGGCCCTGTCGTATTCCGGCACCAAGCCATCGCCGGGCACCATCACCGTAGCGGGCACCAACTGCACCGGCACCACCACGACGACCCCGACGCCCACCAATCCCGGCCCGGCATCGATCAACACCAACCTGTACATCAACCCGCAATCCTCGGCCGCCGTGTGGGCGCGCAACAATCCGGGCGACAGCCGCGCCGCCGCCATCCGCGACCGCCTGGCCAGCCAGCCGACCGCGGGCTGGTTCGGCAACTGGAACAGCGACATCTCCCGCGACGTCAGCAACTATGTGGGCGCCGCCGCCGCGGCTGCGCGCACGCCGGTGCTGGTGGCCTACAACATCCCGGGGCGCGACTGCGGCCAGTACAGTGCCGGCGGGGCGGCCACGCTGACGGCCTACCAGGACTGGATTCGCAAGTTTGCCGCCGCCATCGGCCAGCGCGACGCCATCGTGGTGCTGGAACCGGATGCGATTCCCCAGCTGGACTGCCTGGACGCCACCGGCAAGGCCAACCGCTACCAGCTGATCCGCTACGCCGTCAGCCAGTTCAATTCGCTGGCCCCGCGCACCTGGCTGTACCTGGATATCGGCAACAGCAGCTGGCTGGCGCCCTCGGAAGCGGCCACGCGGCTGGTCAATGCGGGGGTGGCGAATGCCCATGGCTTCTCGCTGAACGTATCGAACTACCGCACTGACGCGGAAAGCAATGCGTATGGCGTGGCGGTGAGCAACGCGCTGAAACAGCAGCAGGGCTGGGGCAAGCCCTTCGTGGTCGACACCAGCCGCAACGGCAACGGTCCGAACGGCACTCAATGGTGCGATCCGGCCGGGCGCAAGATCGGCGTGACCCCGCGCTTCAACGCAGCCGGCTCGCAGCCGGAAGCGACGCTATGGATCAAGGCGCCGGGCGAGGCTGACGGCTGCGCGGCGGCGGCGGGCAGCTTCGTGCCGGATCTGGCGTACAAGCTGATCTACGGGTATTGATGCGCACGGCGCGTGGTGCTGCTTCGCTTGCGGGCACCCGGGCATGAAGAGCCGTCATGGTGGTGAAGAATGATGTTGCAAAATTCGAGATGCCACGTCGTTCGCGGTACGCGACGGTTTCATCAACCACCAGACCAAAAACCGTCATCCTGGCGCAGGCCTCGGCGGCCCCGCCAGGACCCATAGCGCGTTCGAACAGGGGCAAAGTGTGCCTCTGCAGTTCGGTGCTATGGATCCCGGCCTTCGAGGGTGTTGCAGAAGGCGTAGCTGCACTATTTAGCACTGCAAAATTAATTCGTCGTTCTGGCGAAGGCCAGAACCCATAGCGCGCTGGCTCAGAGTGGAACCACGCCACTGACTGAGTGCGCCGTGGATTCTGGCCTTCGCCAGAATGACGGTTCTAAGTGTGCAGGTGTATGCGAACGCCACATCGTCGGTGGTTTTGCAACACCCTCCTTCGCCAGGATGACGTCGGCAAGCTTTTGGGATCTCGTCGCTCATAAAAAAACGGGACCATGCCAAAGCACGGTCCCGTTGCGAGAGGAACTACGACTACAAGGAAATCAGAAGGTGTACTCCGCCGTCACTTTGTAGGTACGGCCCTGGATATCTGCCAGGCTGGTCAGATAGCCGTTGTACACCGAGTTCGAGATCATCGGTGGGTTTTCGTCCGTGATGTTGTTCACGGCGAAGCCCAGCTTGACGTTCTTGATGCCGGTGTAGCCGGTGGTCAGGTTCCACTGGCTGTAGGCCTTCACCTTGGTCAGCGTGGAGCCGGCGCGTGGGGTGATGTCGGTCAGGCTGGTGTTATAGCGCTGCGACAGCTGGGCGCGCCAGTCGCCGAGGCGCCAGCCCAGCGATGCGGTGTGCTTCCAGCGTGGGTTGATCTGCGGCATACCTGCCAGACCGGCGTTCGGACCGGCCGAGCCGTAGCGGCCATCGTTGGTCACGATGCCCACGTTCGACAGCCATTCGCCGCCGCGCTCGGCGGTGAACATGTACTTGTCGTAGTAGGTGCCGTCCAGCTTGGCGTCGAAGGTGCCATAGCTGGTCGCCGGGAAGCGGTAGCTGGTCGACAGGTCGACACCACGGATCTTGCTCTCGCCACGGTTGGCCTGGCTGGCAATGATGTAGCTGATGGTGCCGTCGGCGTTGCGGATGATCTGGTCGGCGTACTTGCCCGGCTGCTGCTGGATCTCGGCGATCGCCACCGCACCCAGCTGGTCACGCAGGTGCAGGCCCCACAGGTCCAGCGACACGGCCAGGTTCTTGATCGGCTCGAACGCCACACCCACCGAGTAGCCGCGCGACTTCTCCGGCTTCAGGAAGGTGTTGTTGGGCGACTTGGTCCAGTAGTTGGTCTACACGTTGCAGACCTGGTCGGCCGTGTAGCCGGCCACCGGGGTACCGGTGTTCTCGATCGTCGGCGTACGGCTCGGGCACAGGACCGGGTCGTCCATCGCCATCGTGCGCACTTCCGGGGTCGGGTTCTGGATGTCCATGATGGACGGGGCGCGGAAACCGGTCGACAGCGAGCTGCGTACCACCACGGACTGCACCGGCTGCCAACGCAGGGCCAGCTTCGGATTGACGGTGGTCTGTTTCAGATCGCTGTAGTGGTCGGCACGGATAGCGCCGTTCAGCGACACGGTCTTGGTGATCGGCGCCTCGACTTCCATCAGCAGCGAGGAGATGTCGCGGTGCAGCTTCTTGTCCACGCCGGTCGGGGTCTCGCCCACCAGGTCGTGCTTGGTCACGTTGCCCGACGCGTCGATCGAGTAGCTGCCGTCGGCCTTCTTGGCCACCAGGTCCAGCGGAGCGCCGTACACGCGCGCCGAATCGCGCCGCAGTTCGCCCGACACGGCCAGGGTCAGCGCGCCGCCCGGCAGTTCCCACAGTTCCTTGGACAGGGTCGCGTCCACGCTCTGGTTGTAGGCCTTGTTCAGACGGTAGGTGTAGTCCGTCATGTTGATGCTGTTGAGGTACTCGACGCCGGCTGCGTCCTGCAGGCCGAACGGATTGAGGATGCCCTTGTCGAAGCCTTCCTGCACTTTCGAGTACAGCAGGTAGCCGCTGCCGGCGCGGGTGTCGCGCTTGGACACGCCGTAGTTGATGCCGGCGCGGTAATCCCAGCCGAACACTTCGCCTTCCGACGACAGCACGATGCGGTCGTTGGTCTGCTGGTCGTTACGATAGGCCGGGCCCAGTTCGGCCGGACCCCAGACGAAGTACAGCGTCCGGTTGTTCATGTTCAGGTTGCTGACCGTGCCCGGGGTGATGGTCGGATTGACGTACATCGCCGGCGTGTTCTTGCCGTCGTTGGTGCCCACCACCTGGACCGCCGGGGTAATGCCGGCGCCCGGATAGAAGCGGCTGGTCGCTGGCAGCGAATAGCTGGTGAACGGCGCGGTCGAACCCGGCACTTGCAGGCCGCGGAACTTCTGCACGGTGAAGTCGGCGTGCAGCACGTCCAGGTCGATACGGTGACCAGCCACGTTCCAGCTGGCGCGGCCGGATACGTTGGTGATCTCGCTGCCGTCGGTCACGGCGCTGTAGTACAGCGGATTGCGGTAGCAGCCCGGCTGGTAGGTCGGCGGGGTGTTGACGCTGGTGGCGCCCAGGGTCGGACGGGCGTACGGTTCCAGGCAGCCGCTGGCAAAGGCCGGGTTGTAGTTCGAGTTGGCGTTGCGGGTGAAGCCGAAGTTGGCGATCGGGCTCGGATTGCGGTTATCCGGCAGCAGGCCCAGGCCCAGCCCGCGCAGCACGTCCGGATCGAACAGTTCGGGGCGCGATGCCTGGAACAGCGCGTCCTTCTTCTGGTGATCGACGGCGATGTAGGCGTTCCAGCCGTCGGTGCGCAGGTCGCCCCAGCCGGCGATGGCGCCGATGGTCTTGGTGGTGCCGCCGCCCGAGATTTCGGGACGGCTGTACTCGGCCTTGTTCGAGGCGCCCTTGTAGCCGCGCTTGGTCCAGAAGTTCTGCACGCCGCCGATGGCGTCGGCGCCGTAGATCGACGAGGCGCCGTCACGCAGGGTTTCGGCGCGGTCCAGCGCCATGCGCGGGATCACGTTGACGGAGACGTATTGGTCCTGCAGCGGCTCGTTGGCCATGCGGCGGCCGTTGAGCAGCGTCAGGGTGCGCATCGGGCCGAGGCCGCGCAGGTTGGTGATCGGGCCGGCGGCGCCCGTGTTGGTACCCAGCGACAGCGATTGCGGCATCTCCAGGATCAGGTCCTTGAGTTCGGTGTGGCCGCGTGCTTCCAGTTCGGCGGACTTGACGGTGGTCACGGGCATGGCGCCTTCGTCGGCCACGCGGCGGATCAGCGAACCGGTCACGACGACGGATTGCACCGGCTGGGCCGCCTCGGCAGCCTGGGCGGCGGCGTCGGCCGACATTTGCAGCAGGGCCAGCGAGACGGCCGAGGCGACGGCCAATTTGCGCACTGGGAGGGAATGGTGTGTCATCAACTACGTCTCCTGTTTGGTTGATCGCCTTGCCTAAGTGGCACGATCACTTTTTGTTACTGGTATAACCGAAATATAAATTGGCCAGACCAGTTTAACAAGCGCTTCGCATATGTTTACTCAAAAAAGATCACATGGCTGTTTTGTTATTGCAAAAGAACATCAGTTGCATGCATATACGTATGTTGCCTACCCTTAACAAATTGCTTTCTGTGTGGCAATATCGTGACTTCTTCTGAATATGCTGGCAAG
>JBKHWY010000159.1:0-9070 GCA_046566285.1 Gammaproteobacteria bacterium
CCGCAGGCGGCTTAAGACAAGCGTGTCCGTTATTGACAGTACACCTCAGACTTTAAGTATTCATCAGTTCCAAACATCGATCCACATCAAAGTGGCGCAACTAATTGGTTTCGACTAGCTAACGAAAAGGTGTTGAGTATTCGCTTAGACGAACGCGGCCAAAACTGCTATCACCTGCCTCCCAAAGCTCGGGGTCAGCGCCGACAATCGTAGGTCGGCACGGGGTGAGTGCCGACATTCAGACACGGGCTTCTCAGCATGCCCTTGGGCAGTGGACAGAACAAATGAGTCAGTGCTTGGCCGGCACCGAGGCTGCCATCTCGACTGCCCCCAAGCCTTCCTCGAATGTCCAGGCGGTGTACGAACGTTGGCACGCGCCCCCCCGCACAGTGACGCCGACAGGCCTTCAATGACTGTGCGCCACCACCCAGTCCCCGATCAGCTTGAGTGCGGCCGGCGCGATGGTCTCTTCGATCTCGCCGTATTCTTCCATGGCGCCCCGCTTCGCGGTCTGGAACATGTGGTTGATGCCCGGCAGCTCGAGTACCGTCGCCTGAGGATTACCCTGCAGCGCCGTCCGCATGGGCCCGAGGTTGTCGGCGGCCGGCACCTGCACATCGAGGCTGCCAGTGAGTGCGAGCACCGGCTTGTTCAGCAGCCGCAGCGCCGGGACAGGGTTGTAGCGGATGAGCTGCCGCACCCTGGGACTGGTGTAGTTGGCGACAAACGCGTCCGGCGGCAGGAGGAAGCTGACCTTGTCGGCGACCGCCTGTGCGACGTCGGCCTTGACGATGGCCCGCGCCTGCTCGTCGTCATGGACAGCCGCCACGTCGACGTAGATCTTGTCCATTACCGCCAGGCGCTTTGCGATGTCGGCATCAGGGATGCCCGACGCCTTCGAGATCGTCGCATTCTGCAAGCGCCCCAACTGGTCGAGCGGCATGCCCGGCGCGCCCATCAGGACGACGAAACGCGCCGACGGATTGCGCGCGGCGATTAACGGCGCCACCAGCCCTCCCTCCGAGTGGCCAATGAGACCGACACGATGGGCCGCGATCTCCGGGCGCAACTTCAGGAATGCAAGCGCCGCTTCAGCGTCGGCGACGTAGTCGGTGAACGAGGCGGTGGCAAAGTCGCCGGTGGACTGGCCGACGCCGCGCTTGTCATAACGCAGCACCGCGATGCCGCGACGATTCAGCGCATCGGCCAGCACGAGAAAGAGCTTGTGGCCCAGCACGTCTTCATCGCGCGTCTGGGGACCCGATCCGGCGATCAAAACCACCGCCGGGAACGGGCCGGCGCCTTGCGGAATGCCGAGGGTGCCGGCGAGCTTGACGCCCGCTGCGGTCCCGGCGAAGGTGACCCCCACCTCCCGGTAAGGACGCGGCCCGGCGGCGATCGCCTCTTCCTGTGGGCGCTTGGGGGGCGCGAGGGCTGCGGCCCGGCTCGTCATCCGCGACAGGACCAGGGGGATCGTCTGCCCTTGCGTCCATGTGCCCACCCAAGCCGCCTTCCCGGCGTTCCAGGTGCCGGCATAGCTCCCGCCGATCTTCGGTATCGCGAAACTGAAATGATCGGCGTCGGCGGCGACCTTGTCGGCCGTCAGGACGAACTGGCCCTGGTCCGGGCTTTCCAGCGTCGCGGCATAATGACCATCGGCGTTTTTCGTGACATGCACGAGGAGGTGGAGCTGGCCTGCCAGCAGCCCGCTCCAGTCACCGGCCGCTTCTTCGGCTAGGGCGCTGCCGGCGGACACGGCCGCGGTCAGTGCGAACAGGTGGACGGCGGCCGAGCGGATCAATCGCGACATTTTCAAGAGAACTCTCCTTTCATGGGAACGCCGAAGCGGCGTCGATCAGGACTGCATGGACGAGCGCGGTCGCACATCGCCCGCGTTGACGGCGGGCGACATGGGATCGTGCCTTGGGGATTGTTGCGCGACAGCCCGGGCGGGTCACCGCAAGGCTTGCGGCGTCCCGGGTGCGGGCAAGGTCAGGTAGTGCTTCGCTTCGCTTTGCGGCGCGCCCATTCGCAGCGAATGAGGATGGCTGCGAAAACGAGGCCCGGCGGTTCCAACAGCCAGAAGGCGACCTTATGCACCATCGCGATGGGCGCGAACACGTATGCGAGCATGTAGCCCAGGCCGCCCAGCAGCATCACCCGGGCGGCGAAACGACGCAGCCTTTGCTCGCGTGCCGGATCGCAGTACAGATCCTCCAGCGGCACCAGCCTCTTGGGGAGCGCATTGGCAAGGACGACAACAATCAAGCCCCTGAGCACACCCAGGATGCGTACGACAGTCTCGGCCCCGACCAGCTCGCGCCGCTGCAATTCATTGGCTACGATGGCCGCCAACAGGTAAGCCGCACCGAGCGCCAATCCGCGCCGAACTTGATGTTTCACGATCATGATGTTTCCTTGTTCTGATGGTCGATGGTGGTGGACGACGCTTCGGGCGCGACCTTCAACCCGAACGCTTGTGCGAAATCCATGAGCGCCTCCTCGAGCACCGACATCTTCAGCCGGTACGTGATCGTGCGCCCGTTCTTGTCTGCCTCGATCAAGTCCGCGGCCACCAGCACCGCGAAGTGCGCGGACATGGTGGGCTTCGACACGTCGAAGGCTTCGGCCAGGGCGCCGGCCGTCATCGGTCCGGCCCGCAGCATGTGCAATACCTGGCGGCGAGTGGGGTCGGCGAGCGCCTTGAAAATCGAAGTCATGATTGATTATTAGCTAAATATCGAAATATGTCCACAAACTTTTCGCACCGCGTGCTTGGCGTAGCCAAAGCGCCCGCCTGCCTGCGTCGTCGAACAGCGCAAGACCCTTCGCCCATGCCTGAGCAACCATGAACACTGCCGCCACGCATATTGCATACGCTTGCGCAGCAGATCGCAGTGCGGCACGCAGTTCCTCCGGAAATTCTTCCTCAAACCGCCACTCTTCAAGGAGCCGGCCATGTTTCGAGCAATATCACCACACTCAATTGTTGCGATCGCCACACTCATCCCATTGCTGCTAACCAGCGGCTGCGGCGGCGGCGATGGACCGTCGTCCACTTCCCAGCCGGAGCCGCCCAGCGCCGCCTTGCCGGACGAGACCCACGCCCCACCCTCGCCGGAAGCACCGCCGCCCCCTCCCGCCACCAGCCTTCCCCCCGCACCGACCACCCCGCCCGACTCCACCCAGGCCCCCGCCCTGACCACCGCCGTCACGGAATCCATCCAGCTGGCCCCGACCTACTCGCCGCTGGTGGCGTCCACCATCACCGCCGCGCCCTACTGGCCGGTGTGGTGGGGCACGGCCAAGCCGGTCGATGGCGTCAACTGCCTGGTCAACGGCACCTTCCACAAGCACGCGCTCATCTCGATCTACAACAACGGCAAGCGGCTGGGGTTCCCGGACGGGATCGGGCGCGTGCACGCCGGCTGCTATCACGCCTACGAGATGCATGTGCACGACGTGACCGGCATTATCCACATCGAAGCGGACGTGCCGAAGCAGTTCAAGCTGGGGCAGTGGTTTTCGCTGTGGCAGCAGCGCCTGTCGCGTGACGGCACGGCCGGACTGCCAGGGCCGGTGCGCTTCTACATCATCGAGAACGCGACCATCACCCGCTACGATGGCGACCCGTACCAGATCGAGTTACGGCCGCACCGCGAGGTATTGATCGTCACGGGAAGCACGATGAGCGTGGTGCCCAAGTACCAGTGGCCGTCCGGGATCTGAACAACCTTTTGAAACATCACACCCACCACGCGGCGCGCCTAGCGCAAGCCATACCTGCGCATCTTGTTGAGCAGGCCCACGCGCGAGATGCCCAGCTGGCGCGCCGCGTGGGTATGGTTATGCGCCGTCTCCTCCAGCGCCGCCACAATCAGGCGCCGCTCCAGCGCGGCCACCTGGGCTTCCAGCGACCCGGCTTCGTGCTGCGGCGCCTGGGTCGCCACTTCACCGCACGCCAGGGCCAGATCATCGACGCAGATCTCGGTCTGTTCCCCCGCCAGGGCCGCCGCCGTCTGCAGGCAGTGCTGCAGCTCGCGCACGTTGCCCGGCCAGCTGCGCGAGGTGACCCAGTCCAGCGCTGCGGGTCCAAGACGCTTGCCGCCGCCCGAACGCGCGGCAATCGCCTGGGCGATCGGGGCGATGTCCTCAGGCCGCTCGGCCAGTGCCAGCGTGCGCACCCCGATGCCCTTCAGGCGGTAGTACAGGTCGTCGCGGAAGGTCTTTTCTTCCACCATGACGTTCAGGTCGCGGTTGGTGGCGGCGACGATGCGCACGTCCACGCGCTGTTCGCTGCGCGCGCCGATGGGGAAGAAGCTGCCGGACTGCAGAAAGCGCAGCAGCTTGACCTGCATCGGCAGCGGCATCTCGCCCACCTCGTCGAGGAACAGGGTGCCGCCATCGGCCGCCGCGATCATGCCGATGCGGTCGCGGTCGGCGCCCGTGAAGCTGCCCTTGCAGTGGCCGAACAGTTCACTCTCGAACAGCTCGGCGGGAATGGCGCCGCAATGCACGGGCACGAATGGTTTCGAGGCGCGCCTGCCATGCCCGTGCAGGGCGCGTGCCACCAGCTCCTTGCCGGTGCCGCTGGGACCGGTGATCATGACCGGCACGTCGGTGGGGGCGATGCGGCGGATCAGCGCGCGCAGTTCGTTCAGCTGGGCGCTGGCGCCGATCATCCCCAAGGTGCTGTCGTCGCCCTGCGCGCGTGCGCGCCATTGCACCAGTTCCTGCTCCAGCCGGCGCTTGACGAGCGCGCGCTCGACCACCACGCGCAGGATGTCCGGGTCGAGCGGCTTGGGCAGGAAGTCCCATGCACCCAGGCCAATGGCGCGCAGGGCCAGTTCGCGGTCGGCATGCCCGGTCATGACGACCACGGGCGCGGGCGCAAGGCCGGGCAGCAGCGCCAGTCCTTCGTCCGGCGTGAAGGTGGGCGGCAGGGCCAGGTCGAGCAGGACCAGGTCGAAGCTGTGCTGCGCGCATAGCGCAGTGACCTGCTCGGCGTGAGCGGCCACCATGACCTGGTAGCCCAGGCCGGCCAGCCATTCGCCGCACAGGCGCTGGAATGCCGGTTCGTCGTCGACCAGCAGAATACGTTGCATGCTCATGGGGCACCCGGTAGAAGAAGTTCGAAGCAGCAGGACCAACCCTCGCGGGCGACCAGTTCGACCTTGCCGCCGTGCGCTTCGGTGAGGCGGCGCACGATGGTCAGGCCCAGGCCGGTGCCGCCGGGGCGGCGCGTCTTGAAGGGTTGGAACAGGTGGGGCACCAGGTCGGGCGCCACGCCAGGTCCGTTGTCGGCCACCCGCACGGCGACCTGCCCGTCTGGCCGGCGTTCGGCCTCGATCAGCACGCGCGCATCGAGCCGGCCACGCAGCATGGCCAGGGCGTTGTTGACGAGATTGCCCAGGATTTGTTCGCCGCGCAGGCGGTCGACCTCGACCTGCAGGTCGGCGGGGATGGCGACGTCGATGGCGGCTTGCGCCTGCGCCGGCAGCACCGAGCGCACCAGCTGCGCGAGCGCCACCGGCTGGCGGTTCAGGCGCAATTCGCCGGAGTAGGTCAGCAAGTCCTGGATCAGGTGGTCGGCGCGCTCGATCTGGGCGCGGATCTCGGCGCGCGTGGCGTCCGGGCTCGAGACGGCCGCCATGCTGATGATGTTCAGGGGATTGCGCAGCTCGTGCGCCACGGTCGCGGCCAGGCCCCCGAGTTCCAGCAGGTGCGCTTCGCGCAGGCGCTGCTTTTCCTGCTCGGCATAGCGCAGCAGCTGATCCAGCCGCGCGGCGGCGGCGGCCAGCAGCGCGCAGAATACTTCGCCCACGCGCCGCACCGAGGGCGTCGCGCCTTCCCAGCCCACCAGGTCGGTACGCCAGTTGCCCGGCGCGCCTTGGTAGCAGTGCACGCTGGGACCCGCGTCCCCGCCTGGCGCCGCCAGCACGACCGGCATCGGCTGGCGCAGGTGCGCGCTGAGCGCGCTGCTGGCCACGCTGGCCAGCTCACTCCAGCTGGCGGCTGCTTCGAGCTGGTCGCGCCAGCGCGCCAGCACGCCCGCTTCCAGATGCGCGCCGGGGAATACCATCCGTTCCATCGCGCGCCGCACGGGGCGCTCCAGCGAGAGCATGGTGGCCAGCATCACGCTCGCCAGCAGCCACAATTGCCACAGCGGGACCGCCGCCATGGGTGCGAAGCCGATGCGGGCGGCCACGCTCAAGAGCAGCGCCGCCACCGCGACCATGCTGCAGCCCAGTACCAGCCAGGCCAGGAAGCGGTTGGCCCACAGATTCAGCTCCATCAGGTCGTAGCGCAGGATGCCGAACACCAGCAGCACGGCGTACAGGGGCAGGAACATCACGCTGTAGGGGAACACGTCGATGCCGAAGGACGGGTTCAGGAACATCAATGTGGAGGCCGAGCCCCACACGCCCGCCACCACCACGGCGCCGATCTGGCCGCGCTTTTTCGGCGCCGCGCCGGGCCAGGCGAACAGCAGCATCAGGTAGGCCGCGATGCTCGTCAGCGACACGAACAGGCCGGGAATCCAGCCGCCCACAGGGAAAAAATAGAAGTGCTGGAAGCCCAGCCAGGGACGCAGGTCGCCCATGCCCAGCGCGGTGACGGCCACCGTCAGCGCGCCCGCGCCGGCGTACAAGACCTTGAGCACGGCGTCGTTGCGGCGCTCCAAAAAGCGCTGGACGAAGTGCAGGAAGCACACCGCGTTCAAGGGTCCCAGGTTGAGCAGCACCTTGCCCAGCTGGCCCACCGTGGCGCCACCCAGGTTGATGCCCAGCTGGCCGATGCCCCACAGGCCCACGCCGCCGCAGAACAGCGCCAGCGGCTTCATGCCCGGCTGCGCGCCCGCCTTGAACCAGACCCAGCTCGCCAGCAACAGGCTGATGGCGCCCTGCAGGGCTAGCGAAAGGTAGTACAGGCTGTAGAGATCCATGGGCCGCTGTAAACGTTTGCTGTAAAGGTTGTTAACAGTAAAAACGCCTCCACTATATAGGAAGCTGACAGCCAGGCCCAGGCCGCGAAAATTTATCTCTTCAAAAACAATGGCTTAACGCTGCCATGCGGGTGGCACACGAGTTGCGAATACATGAGTAACGCAACCGCCACTGGATCCGCATCATGCACACCGCCGCCGCTCTTCCCCTGCCCTTCGCTCCTCGCGCCGCCGACCGCCCGGCCCGCGCCCACGCGGCCGGATCGCGCCGCGACGCCGGCCTGCCGCCCTTGAAAGCCTTCGCCGCCGACCTGCAAACGGTCACTCAAGTCCAGCGCATTGCCGCACCCCTGCTGCCGCTCCTGACCCTGGCCGCCTTCGTGGCCCTCTGCACGCTGCGCCTGTATGCGCTGCTGCCGCTGGCCACGGTGGCGCACTTCATCGCCATCACCGCCTTCACCCACGACGTGGCGCACGGAACGGCGGGCCTGGGCCGCAAGGCGAGCGACTGGGTGCTGTTCGTGGTCAGCATCGCGATGCTGGAAAGCGGCCATGCCTTCCGCTACTCGCACCTGCACCACCACAGCCACTGCATGGAAGAGGATGACCTGGAAGGCGCGCCGGCGCTGGGAACGCTCGCCGAAGCGCTGCTGGGCGGCCCCGGCTACCTCGCCCGGCTCGGGCTGGCCGCCTACCGCCGCAGCCCAAGCCGGCGCGAGCGCCGCTGGATGCTGGCCGAGCTGGCCGGCTGCATCGCCATGGTCTTCATCGCGCTGCTGCTGGTGCGCGTGTCGGCCATCCCGCTGGCGTACCTGGCGATGATGTGGCTGGGCAGCTGGCTGTATCCGGTCACGACGGCCTGGCTGCCGCACTACCGGCCGGCTGCGCATGCGCTGGGCCAGTCGCGCACCCTGCGCGGCCGCATCGTGCCGGCGCTGTTCTTGAACCTGACCTATCACCTGGAGCACCACCTGTACCCGCAGGTGCCGGGCGCGAACCTGCATCTGCTGGCGGAGCGCCTGGACCCGTATTTCGCCGAGCGCGGCGTGCGCCCCGTGCAGGCGTTCTGAACGCCTGGGCGAGGTCGCGAACAGAAGCCGGGCCCGCCTGCTGTTATGCTGGTCCAATCGAATCAATCGGCTACACGGACACGGCGTGAACACCAAGGACTCCACCCCGCGCTTGCACCTGGACGAGCGCATCCTGGACGATGCACGGCGCTTCAACCGCAAGCTGGCGCTGGCGCCCCGCTTCAAGGTCACGAACCAGTGGACGCCCCGGCTGGGACAGGCGCTGCTGCGCCTGTTCCAGCTGGGGGCGGACCGCAAGCTGCGCCGCGCTGGGCTCTCGGTGCAGCGCCTGGTGGCATCAAGCGGCGGCGTCCATGTCCCGGTGCGGGTGCTGCGTCCCGCAGGGGCGCCGCAGGGTGTCGTGCTGGACATCCACGGTGGCGGCTGGGTGATCGGCAACCCGGAAATGAATGACAGGCTCAATGCCGACATCATCCGCGCCTGCGGCGTGACCGTGGTGTCGGTGGATTACCGGCTGGCGCCGCACGCCACGGTGGGGGAGATGATCGAGCAATGCACGGCGGCGGCGCGCTGGCTGCTGCAAGGCGCCCTGCCCGACTGCGCGCACCTGCCCGTGATCGTCATCGGCGAATCGGCCGGCGCCCACCTGGCGGCGGCCACGCTGCAGCGCCTGCGCGCCTGGCCCGCGCTGCTGGAGCCGATTGCGGGCGCGGTGCTGTACTACGGGGTCTATGACCTGGCTGGCACCGACAGCGTCCGCGCGGCCGGGCCGGACACGCTGGTGCTCGACGGGCCCACCATGCTGCCGGCGCTGCGCATGCTCACGCCCGGCCTGGACAACGCCGCGCGGCGCGACCCCATGCTGTCACCGCTGTATGGCGACCTGGCCGGCATGCCGCCGGCGCTGCGGGCGCGGCTCGACGCCGAGCTGACCGCCGACGGCTGGCCGCACGCGGCCACGATCGGCGAGACGCGCCGCCGCGCCCGCCGCGCCGACGCCCCGAACCCGTCAAGAGCGCTCGATGAGCTCGATCCGGTAGCCGTCCGGATCGCGCACGAAGCAGATGCGCGACCCGCCCGCGCGCACCTGGTA
>JBKHWY010000160.1:0-9060 GCA_046566285.1 Gammaproteobacteria bacterium
TGGCCTACGGTTTCCGGGACTCTGCATACTTCTTCTTGAAGATCAAGGATGCGTTTCCCGGTAAAACGCGATGAACCTAAAAAAAGCCGCTCCGGCGCGGCGAAGACAGCTTCGCGCGGCGCGGGAACGGCGGACCGGATGCAGGCAGCGAGACAGCGGGCTAGCGGCGGCCGCCCATGGCGCGCTGGGCGCCGCGCTCGCTGTTTTTCTCGATCACGCGGTTTTCTTTCATCATCTTGGCCTTGATGCGGTTGCGCTTCAAGGGCGACAGGTAATCCACGAACACCTTGCCGGCCAGGTGATCCATTTCGTGCTGGATGCATACCGCCAGCAAGCCGTCGGCTTCCAGCTCGAACGGCTGGCCCTTCTGGTCGAGGGCGCGCACGCGCACCTGGGACGGGCGCTCCACGCCATCGTAGATGCCGGGCACCGACAGGCAGCCTTCGTCGTAGACCTGCTTGTCGGCGCTGGCCCAGACGATCTGCGGGTTGATGAACACCTTCAGGTCGTCCTTGGTCTCGGAAATGTCCACGAGGATCAGTTGCTCATGCACGTCGACCTGGGTGGCGGCCAGGCCCACACCGGGCGCGTCGTACATGGTCTCGGCCATGTCGGCAATCAGTTGGTCGAGCCGTTCGCCAAACTCCGTGACTGGCTTGGCGACCTTGTGCAAGCGGGCGTCGGGATAGCGGAGGATATTCAGGAGTGCCATGGTGTGAGCTCGAAATGGGTAGCGAATTGGGGAAACAACTGATTACTTAATGAAACTATGAGAATTCTATGGAAACTAACACCGGCCCAGGCATCAGGCGCGTGCCGGCGTTCCCAGAGCTGAGATGCTGTTGAACAACAAAAATGCAACAGTCCGGGCCGCAGGGCCATCGCGCTTTTTCTTGCTAGTTCAAGAATTTATGTGCAGAATTTGATTCAGTTCGGCAAGCCTTATCCCGATTTCCGTCGATAAGGGAGCGTTCCATCGTGCTGCCATGCGCACGTCCCGATGGGTGACGAGTCCTGACAGCAACCCGATTTATGCCGTACTTTACGGACATCTCAATGAAAAATTTTATCACAGCTGGCGTACGCATTGCGGCGAGCGCGCTCGTAGCAAGCCTTCTGGCCGCGCCAGCCCAGGCCATCACCTGCGAATTCAAACCGAATGCGCCGGACCAGCATCTTGTCGTCAAGGGCGATACCCTGTGGGACATTTCCGGCACCTTCCTCGAGCACCCCTGGTGCTGGCCGCAGGTGTGGGGCATGAACAAGGAAGAAATCCGCAATCCGCACTGGATCTATCCGGGCCAAACCATTTATTTCGACCGCAAGAACAAGCGCCTGTCGCTCAAGGCGCCGGGCAGCGGCGGCGATGACGACGCCGACGGCAATGGCGCCAACGGCCGCAACGGTCCGCTGCGCATGTCCCCGCAGCTGCGCACCGAAGGTCTCGGGCGCGATTCGATCGCCTCGATCCGCGGCGACGTGATCGAACCCTTCCTGTCGCAGCCGCTGATCGTCGAAGCCGACGAACTCAAGGGCGCGCCCCGTATCGTCGCGGCGCAGGAAGGCCACGTGTTCCTCGGCAAGGACGACAAGGTCTATGTGCGTGGCGACCTGAAGGGCATCAGCTCCTTCCAGGTATTCCGTCCGGGTAACGTATTAAAGGACCCGCAGACCGGCAAGCTGCTGGCGTACGAAGCCGTGTACCTGGGCACCGTCAAGCTGCAGGCCGAAGCCAAGCCGGGCGTGGATGCGCACACCTTTATCGTCAGCAGCTCCAAGCAGGAAATGGGCGTGGGCGACCTGCTGCTGCCGGCCCCGCCCACCGTGATGCGCAACTTCGTGCCGCACCAGCCGGAATTGCCGATCGATGCGCGCGTGCTGGGCATCTATTCGGGCGTGACCTACGCCGGCCAGAACATGGTCGTCAGTGTCAACCGGGGCGCGCTTGACGGGCTCGATGTCGGCTCGGTGCTCCAACTGTACAATCGCGGCCAGACCGTTTCAGACCGGACCGCCCCCAAGGGCTTTTTCGGCATGAATCAAAATGTGATCAAGCTGCCCGACGAGCAATCGGGCACCCTGTTCATCTTCCGCGTGTTCAAGCACGTGTCGTACGGGCTGGTCATGCAGGTGACCGAGCCGGTACAGATCGGCGATATCGCGCGCTCACCGGAGTAACCCCCGCCGTGCAGGCCACGGATCACACACCGTATGCACCATCCCGCCAGGCCGACATCATGTCGGCCTGGTTGCGTTTGGAGCAGACCCCAGGGCTGGGCCCGGTTCGCGCGGCGCGCCTGCTGGCCCGGTTCGGCGACCCCCTTGCCGTGTTCGCGGCCCCGCAGCCCGAGCTGGCCGCTGTCGTGGGGCCGAAGCTGGCCGCCACGCTGGCCCAGCCGCCCGCGCCCGCGCTGGCCGACTATATAAAGAAGGTGGAGGACTGGCTGGGGCAGGACGGTCACCACCTGCTCACGCAGGACCATCCCGGCTACCCGGCCTTGCTGCGCGAGATCGCGGACGCGCCCTTGCTGCTGTACGCCAAGGGCCGCGTCGACTTGCTCGATCGTGCGGCCGTGGCCATCGTCGGCAGCCGCAATGCGACCGTGCAAGGCCAGACGAATGCGCGCGCGTTCGCCCATGCGCTCGCCGGCGCCGGCCTGACGGTGGTGTCCGGCATGGCGCTCGGCATCGATGCGGCCGCCCACGAGGGCGCCCTGGACGGGGCCGGCTCGACGGTCGCGGTGGTGGGCACCGGCGTGGATCGCATCTATCCCGCCCGCAACCAGGCGCTGGCACGGCGCATTGCCGGGCAGGGCTGCCTCATCAGCGAATATCCGCTTGGAATGGAGCCGCTGTCGGCCAACTTCCCGCGCCGCAACCGCATCATCAGCGGCCTGTGCCAGGCCGTGCTGGTGGTGGAAGCGGCCGCGCAGTCGGGCTCGCTCATCACCGCCCACGTGGCCAACGAACAGGGCCGCGATGTGTTCGCCATTCCCGGTTCCATCCATGCGCCGCTGTCCAAGGGCTGCCACCGGCTCATCAAGGAAGGCGCGGCTTTGGTCGAGTCGATCGACGACCTGCTCGAGGCGTTGCACATCGGTGCCCGGCGCGTTCCCACGGCTGCAGCACCGGCGGACGTTGCCGATGAGTACGCACCCTTGCTCGACCTGCTGGCCCATGGACCGGTGCACGCAGACCAGCTTGCCAATGCAGGAAATGTCGACCCGGCACTATTGGCCGGACAGTTGCTGGCGCTTGAACTGGCCGGGCAGCTGGAACGCTTGCCTGGCGGACTGTTCCAGCGGGTTTATCGCTAAAACGTGGCTGTGCGGCCTTGTGTGCCCGCGACGTTAGCTGATAGAGTAGAGCCATGTTTGATATCCTGGTCTACCTCTACGAGACATACTATCGCCCGGATGCATGCCCGGAACCGGCTGCACTGGCGCGCAAGTTGTCGGCTGTCGGCTTCGACGATGTCGAAATTTCCGAGGCCATTGTATGGCTCACCGACCTGACCGAAATGGCCGGCGCGGAGCCTGAGCTGTCCTTCGTGTCCTCGGGCACGCGCATCTACGTGCCGCAGGAACTCGATCTGCTGGGCACGGCTGCCATCGGCTTCATTCAGTTCCTCGAGAGCGCCAAGGTGCTCAGCCCCGTGCAGCGCGAGATCGTCATCGAGCGTGCGCTTGCGCTGGAAGAAGCGCCTGTCACCCTGGGCAAGCTGAAGATCATCGTGCTGATGCTGCTGTGGAGCCAGGGCAAGGAGCCCGATGCGCTGATGTTCGACGACCTGTTCGGCGCCGACGACGAGCAGGGTCCGCGGCTGCTGCATTAATTTCTTCAGCGCCTCGACGACACGGCAGCCAACAGGCTGCCGTTTGTTTTTTCCGACGCAGACGAGCATGCCACGCGTCGCGGCCCATTCCCGCTGACTTGCAGATTTAGCGGCAACACGCTTATCATTGGCCGCTCATTTCAAACCCGTCCCGCTTTTGATCGCCGGACGGCACTTGTTAAGTCCTGCCGGCAAGCATCACAGCATGTATGATGCGCCTTGCCACCACATTCAGTACCACGGGAAATTTATGACCAAGACCCTCATCATTGCCGAGAAGCCCTCCGTCGCGAACGATATCGCCAAGACGCTGGGCGGCTTCACCAAGCACGATGAGTATTTCGAGTCCGACGAGTACATCCTGTCCTCGGCCGTCGGCCACCTGCTCGAAATCGCCGTTCCGGAAGAGCACGACATCAAGCGCGGCAAATGGAGCTTCGCGCACCTGCCGATGATCCCGCCGTATTTCGCCTTGAACCCGATTCCGAAAACGGAAGCGCGCCTGAAGGTGCTCAACAAGCTGATCAAGCGGAAAGACGTCACCCAGCTGATCAACGCATGCGACGCGGGGCGCGAAGGCGAACTGATCTTCCGCCTGATCGCCCAGAACGCCAAGGCGCGCCAGCCGATCAAGCGCCTGTGGCTGCAGTCGATGACCCCGTCCGCCATCCGCGACGGCTTTGCCCACCTGCGCACCGACGACGAAATGCTGCCGCTGGCCGATGCCGCGCGCTGCCGCTCGGAAGCGGACTGGCTGATCGGCATTAACGGCACCCGCGCCATGACCGCCTTCAATTCGAAGGAGGGCGGCTTCTACCTCACCACCGTGGGCCGGGTGCAGACACCGACCCTGTCGATCGTGGTCGAGCGCGAAGAGAAGATCAAGAAATTCGTGCCGCGCGACTATTGGGAAGTGCGCGCCGAGTTCATCTGCGCGGCCGGCGTGTACGAAGGCCGCTGGCTCGACACCAATTTCAAGAAGGACGAGAACGATCCGGAAAAGCGCCCCGAGCGCCTGTGGAGCCGCGCCGCCGCCGACAGCATCGCCATGGCTTGCAAGGGCCGCCAGGGCAATGTCACGGAAGAATCCAAGCCGACCACCTCGATGGCGCCGGCCCTGTTCGACCTGACCAGCCTGCAGCGCGAAGCCAACGGCCGCTTCGGCTTTTCCGCCAAGAACACGCTCGGCCTGGCCCAGGCCCTGTACGAAAAGCACAAGGTGCTGACCTATCCCCGTACCGACTCGCGCCACCTGCCGGAAGACTACGTCAACACCGTCAAGACGACGCTGGGCAACCTGCTGGAATCGAACAATTATCACCAGTTCGCCAAGCAGATCCTGGACAAGGGCTGGGTCAAGCCGAACAAGCGGATTTTCGACAACGCCAAGATCTCGGACCACTTCGCCATCATCCCGACCGGCATTGCACCGAAGAACCTGTCGGAGCCGGAACAGAAACTGTACGACCTGGTCACGCGCCGCTTCATGGCCGTGTTCTTCCCGGCCGCCGAGTTCCTGGTCACCACCCGCTTCACGGAAGTGTCCGGCCATCAGTTCAAGACTGAAGGCAAGATCATGACCAATCCCGGCTGGCTGGCCGTGTACGGCAAGGAACTGGCCGGAGACGACAAGGAAGAGGCTGGCACCCTGGTGCCGGTGGCCAAGGGCGAGAAGGTGCTGACCGAAAAAGTCACCGCCAACGGTCTGGTCACCAAACCGCCCGCGCGCTATACGGAAGCGACCTTGCTGTCGGCCATGGAAGGCGCCGGCAAGCTGATCGACGACGACGAATTGCGCGACGCCATGGCCGGCAAGGGCCTGGGCACGCCAGCCACGCGCGCCGCCATCATCGAAGGCTTGCTGACTGAAAAATACCTGCTGCGCGAAGGACGCGAGCTGATGCCGACCGCCAAGGCATTCCAGCTGATGACCCTGTTGCGCGGCTTGGGGGTGAACGAACTGACGGCGCCGGAACTGACCGGCGAATGGGAATACAAGCTGGCCCAGATGGAGAAGGGCAAGATTTCGCGCGATGAATTCATGCGCGAGATTGCCCAGATGACGCAGATTATCGTCAAGCGCGCCAAGGAATACGACAACGACACCATTCCCGGCGAGTACGCGACCCTGCGCACCCCATGCCCGAACTGCGCCGGCGTGGTCAAGGAAAACTACCGCCGCTTTGCCTGCACCAAGTGCGACTTCAACATGAGCAAGACGCCGGGCAGCCGCCAGTTCGAGATCGAGGAAGTCGAGCAATTGCTGGCCGACCGCACCATCGGTCCGCTGCAGGGCTTCCGCTCGAAGATGGGGCGCCCGTTTGCAGCCATCCTGCGCATCGTGCGCGACGAGGACATCAACAACTTCAAGCTGGAATTCGACTTCGGCCAGAACGACGACGATGGCGAGGACGGCGAGGGCGTGGACTTCAGCGGCCAGACTCCGCTGGGACCGTGCCCGAAGTGCACCGGCCAGGTGTACGAAATGGGGCTGGCCTATGTGTGCGAGCACAGCGTGGCCAAGCCCAAGGCGTGCGACTTCCGCAGCGGCCGCATTATTCTG
Source organism: Gammaproteobacteria bacterium (assembly GCA_046566285.1). Classification (GTDB taxonomy): domain Bacteria; phylum Pseudomonadota; class Gammaproteobacteria; order Burkholderiales; family Burkholderiaceae_D; genus Telluria_A. Next base: position 6,399 of record JBKHWY010000160.1, read on the forward strand.
CAGCAGGAAATCCTGCCCGAGCAGATGGTCAAGCTCCTCAACGAGAACAAGACCGACCTGCTGCCGGGTTTTGTATCGCAGCGCACGCGCCGGCCGTTCAAGGCCTTCCTGGTCAAGGGCAAGGACGGCAAGATCAGCTTCGAGTTCGAGGAACGCAAGGCCAAGGCGCCCGTGAAAGGCAAGGTCGCAGAGGTCGAGGCCGAGGAAGAGCTGGCCGCGCCGGTGAAGAAGGTGGCCAAAGCGCCGGCCAAGAAAGCGGCGGCGAAAAAAGCCGCGACCAAGGCGCCGGCCAAGAAGGCGGCGGCCGTCAAGGCCACGACGCGCGCCACGGCCAGCAAGAAAGTCTGAACTGCCGAGTTGATAAGATTTCACAAAAACAAGAATTAGTTCCAAAAAGATATTCTTGTTTGGCGTGTTGTTCCGTTTGCATGTATCATATTGGTAACACCTGATATAAATCAGTCAAACCAAGGATACCGAGCGGTCAGCAGTCGAGATGGGAGTCGAGTCAAGGCATCACACCAGGCAGTCGAGTCAGCCGTCCGCCAGCGGCAACAAGCACTCCGTCTCCCACCCCCGGCCCGCCGCGCTGCCGGCCGCCGGCTTGCCGGCGCGTCTGCTGCTGGCCGGCCTGCTGGCGCTGACCCTGGCCAACCTGGCCGTGGGCGCCCTGGTGCAGGGCGCGCCTGTGCCCATGCTGGCCCTGGCGGCTGCCGACGTGGCGTTGCTGGCGCTGGCCTGGACCCTCCTGCGCACCCGCGTGCTCGCGCCCCTGGGCGACGAGATCGAGCAGGGCGCCGCCCGCATTGCACACCTGATGGCCAGCAGGCAAGCCGAACGCGAAGGCGCGCACGATGCCGAGCAGACTTTCCGGGCCTTGGCCGAGCACAGCGCCGCCGGCGTCTACATCGTGTGCTCCGAGCGCTTCCATTACGTCAACCCGGCCATGGCCGCCCTGTTCGGCTATGACCGTGAAGAGATGCTCGACCTGGTCGCGCCGAACGACACCGTGATTGATGAGGAGCGCGCGCTCGTTGACGACCTGCGCCGCCAGCGCATCAGCGGCGAGCGGCGCGACGTGCATTACGAGCGGTGCGCCCGGCGCAAGGACGGCAGCCTGTTCGACATCGAGGTGCATGGCGCGGCCATGCAGATCCACGGCCGCGCGGCCACCATCGGCATCATCCTCGACATCACCGAACGCAAGCGCAGCGAACGCGCGCAGGAAGCCGCGCGGCGCGGCTATGAAGCCCAGATCGAGTACGGCGCCAACTACGACGCCCTGACGGGCCTGGCCAACCGCAAGCTGTTCTCCGAGCGCCTGCGCGACGCCAGCGCCAACGCCACCCGCAAGGGCAATCAGGTGGGCGTGCTGCTGCACGACCTGGACAACTTCAAGGTCATCAACGACAGCCTGGGGCACGAGGCCGGCGACCAGCTGTTGAATGCCGTGGCACAGCGCCTGCGCGCGGCGGTGCGCGACACCGACACCGTGGCGCGCTTCGGCGGCGACGAATTCGTGGTGCTGGTGCCGGATATCGACACGCTGGAACAGCTGATGACCATCGCCGCCAAGCTGCAGGGCGACCTGGCGCGTCCGTTCACCATCGAGCACCAGCAGATCTACGTCACCGCCAGCATTGGCGTGAGCCTGTACCCGCGCGATGGCGCCAGCGAAGCGACCCTGCTCAAGCATGTGGACCTGGCCATGTACCGCGCCAAGCACGAAGGGCGCAACACCGTGCGCTGCTTCACCGAGCAGCTGGGCGCGCACAACCAGCAGCGCCAGAAGCTCGAAGCGGCCCTGCACCGGGCCCTGGGCGCGGGCGAATTCGAGCTGCACTACCAGCCCAAGGTGGACTACGCCAGCGGCGCCGTGACCGGCATGGAAGCGCTGATCCGCTGGAACCACCCGGTGCTGGGCATCGTGCCGCCCGCCTCGTTCATCCCGCTGGCCGAGGAAACCGGCCTGATCGAACGGCTGGGCGCGTGGGTGATCCAGACCGCCTGCCGCCAGAACCGCGCGCTGCAGGCCGGTGGCGCGGCCCCGCTGGTGGTGGCGGTGAACCTGTCGGCGCGCCAGCTCAAGGGCGAGACCGTGCACACGGTGGCCGAAGCGCTGCGCACCAGTGGCCTCGCGCCGCGCTACCTGGAACTGGAATTGACCGAGACGGCCATCATGGGCGACGCCGCCAACGCCATGACCATCCTGTCGGATTTGAAGGACCTGGGCGTGCGCCTGTCGCTGGACGACTTCGGCACCGGCTACTCGTCGCTGGATTACCTGCGGCGCTTCCCGTTCGACTCGATCAAGATCGACCGCTCCTTCATCGTCGGGGTGGGGGAGCACGAGAACGACCGCGCGATCGTGCGCACCATCATCGCGCTGGCATCAAACCTGGAGATGAACGTGATCGCCGAAGGGGTGGAGCGCCTGGAGCAGGCCGAGTTCCTGATGGAGCACGACTGCCGCGAGATGCAGGGGTATTTGTTTGCGCGCGCCTTGCCGGCGGCCGGGCTGGCCAAGTTGCTGGGCGAGCCGGGGTGGGGGAAGGGTGGGGGCGGTTTGCTGCACTAATAGATCGCCTGTTAGTACCGCCGGCCACTTGCCAATGCACGCAAAACCGTCGTCCCGGCGCAGGCCGGGACCCATAGCGCGCTC
>JBKHWY010000161.1:0-9015 GCA_046566285.1 Gammaproteobacteria bacterium
CTGGCGATGTCGCGCGTCAGGTAGGCGCGCATCATCGAGCGCGCGGCCAGGCTGCGCTCCATCCAGATCGAGCCGAACGTGAGCGCCTGCGCGGCCATCAGCGCGAGCAGCAAAATCAGCGCGAGGCGGCCGAACAGGGTGCCGGGCCAGGGCCAGCGCAGCCTCTTCATGGCTGCGCCACCGTGACCGCAGAGGTGATCGCCGCGCTGAACACGTAGCCTTCGTGGCGAATGGTCTTGATGTAGCGCGCGTCGCGCACGCCGTCGCCCAGGCGCTGGCGCAGGCGGCTCACCAACAGGTCGATCGAGCGGTCGTAGGCGTCGCCGTCGCGGCCCTGGGTCAGGTTGAGCAGCTGGTCGCGCGTGAGCACCCGCTGGGGATGGTCGAGGAACACGCGCAGCAGCCGGTACTCCGCCCCGCTCAGCGCCACCAGCGCGCCGTCGGCATCGAGCAGGTGCCGGCCCAGCGTATCGAGGCGCCAGTGGCCGAAGGCGATCTCGCCGCGCGGCGGATCAATCCCCATGTTGGGCGGCAGCATACGGGTGCGGCGCAGGACCGCGCGGATGCGCGCCAGCAGCTCGCGCGGCGCGAACGGCTTGGCCAGGTAGTCGTCGGCGCCCATCTCCAGGCCCAGGATGCGGTCGGCCTCATCGCTGCGGGCCGTGAGCATCAGCACCGGAATGGCGCGCGCCGGACCGCGCCGCAGCTGCATGCAAAGTTCCAGACCGTCTTCGCCGGGCATCATCACGTCGAGGACGATCAGGTCCACGCTGGCGCTGGCCAGCTGCTGGCGCATCTGCTCGCCGTCGGCGGCCAACAGCACCTTCAAGCCCTGCTTGTGCAGGTACTGCGCCAGCAGGGCGCGGATGTCGCGGTCGTCGTCGACGATGAGGATCTGGTCGGTTTTTTCCATGGCCGATTTATACATGATTCGCGCGCCCCGGCGGGGATCGAATGTATCTGAACTTGTCTGGCGGCCCGGCTCGACACATCCCCTACACGTGGCCGGGGTCCAATGGAGTCAGCCGCGCCACGTCGGCGCCGGCCCATCCAAGGAGATCGACCATGAAAGCAGTTGTATGCGCCACCCTGACCTGCCTCTGGCTTGCCGCCGCGCCCGCGCGGGCTGCCAGCCCCCTGGAAGGGCGCTGGATCACCGCCAGCGGCAACCTGGAAGTGACCATCGCCGCGTGCGGCATCGCCCTGTGCGGCACCGTGACCCAGGTGCTGGCCAATCATTCAATGACCCCGGGCGCCGCGCCCATGCAGCCCAAGGACAAGCGCACTCCGCTCGGCATGACCATCCTGAGCGACGTGCGGGCCGACGGCGACAAGGCATGGCAGGGCCGCATCTACAACCGTGAAAACGCCAGCAGCTACGACTGCACGCTCGCGCTGCAGGACGATGGACTGTTGAATCTGCGCGCCTACAAGGGCATCCCCCTGTTCGGCAAGACCCAGCTGTGGAAGCGGGTGCAGCCATGAGCGGCATCGATGCGCCGCTGGCCTTCGGCGCGGGCCTGGCAACGGTCGCCTCACCGTGCGTGCTGCCGATGCTGCCCTTCGTGCTGGGCACCGCCGCAGGCGAGAGCGGGCGCGCGCGTCCGCTCCTGATCGTGCTGGGTTTTACCGGATCGTTCGCGGGCCTGGCGTGGCTGTTCGGCAGCCTGCCCGACGCGCTCGGGCTGCATGCAGGGGCCGTGCGCAACGGCGCCCTGCTGCTGCTCGCCTGCGCCGGGATGCTGATGATCTGGCCCTGGCCGATGCAGATGCTGGCCGCACGCCTGCACGGCGTCATCAACCGCGTGGATACGGCGGCCAGCCGTACGGGCACGGGGTACGCCGGCGCCCTGCTGCTGGGCGCGAGCATGGGCGCGGTATGGACGCCCTGCGCCGGACCGTCGCTGGCGGCGATCCTGGCACTGGTGGCGGCGGCCCAGGAACCTGGTCGCGGCCTGCACCTGCTGCTGTGCTACGCGGCCGGCGCCGGCCTGCCGATGCTGGCCATCGGCTACGGCGGCCAGGCGCTTGTCGCGCGCATGCGGGGCCTGCTGCCGCACACCCGCATGCTGCGCGAAGCGGCCGGCCTGCTGATCGTCCTGGCCGCCGCCGCCATGTACCGCCAGTACGACACGCTCGTCGCACTCTGGCTCACCACCTGAACGAAAGGACTCTCCATGAAGCGCTACTGGCTTGCGGCCTTCCTTGGCCTATCCTTGTCCGCCCGCGCCGGCGTCCCTGCGGCGCTGCCCGATCTGGGCGCGGCGCCGCCCTTCGCCGGCATCAGCGGCTGGCTCAATTCGCCGCCGCTGGACCTGCCTTCCCTGCGCGGCAAGGTCGTATTGGTCGACTTCTGGACCTACTCCTGCATCAACTGCCTGCGCACGGTGCCGTATGTCGCGCGCTGGCATGAACAGTACCGCGATCAGGGACTGGTCGTGGTCGGCGTTCATACGCCCGAGTACCCGTTCGAACATGGACGGGAAGGCGTGCAGATGGCCCTGCGCCGCTTCGGCATCGCACATCCGGTGGCCCAGGACAACGCCTACGCGACCTGGAAAGCGTGGAAGAACCAGTACTGGCCGGCGGCCTACCTGGTCGACCGCCACGGCCGCATCCGTTACCAGCACGCCGGCGAAGGCGCTTACGCCGAGACCGAACAGGCGATCCGCCAGCTGCTGGCCGAACCATGAAGGCAAAAGGGTACCGGGGCGTGGCCTACTGTGTTGCTGAGAAAGCAGCGTTGGTTTAGTATCCCCGGTCTTTCAGATTGATGGTGCAGCTCATGTCCACGTCCGTTTCGCCGAAGGCCAAAGCCATTGTTGCGGCGATCATTGCCATCGTCGCGGCCATCGTCACCGTCGTATTTGGCGTGCGCGCCCTGCAAACGCCCACGCCGGCGGCGGCCGCGTCCTCGGTGTCCAGCGCGCCCCTGCCCCCTCCGCCCCCGCCCTTCCAGGGGCCGCGCGGCCAGGAAGAAGCCCGGCTGCTGCTGGCCGAGCTGCCCGAACTGAAGGCCTGGTCGGCGCATCTCGACAAGATGTCCAGCGGTACCGTGCATGGCGAACTGGTGCGCTTCAGCCCCATGCCGAAGGAAATCGAAGGCAAGCACTACTGGCAGTTCAGCTACGTCGAGATCCTGCCGGATGCGGCGCGGCGCTGGGAGACCTTCCTGGTGGGCGAAGACACGCCGGATATCCTGGTGGACGACCTCGACACGGGTGCTGTGCTCAGCCTGGAAAAATGGCGCACGGAGAAAAAGCCGCTGCACCGGATCGCCCCGCCGACCCCAACGCCGGCAGCGACATTGGCCCAACCGGCTGCTCCCGCAACGCACTAGCAAGTTGGCAATAAAGGTGTCGACCTGTTATCGAACGATGCGATTTTTACTCTAAACCGTTGCTTTTAAAGGGAATTTCGAGTAGGAACGATTGCCGCCAGTCATTAATTGCTCTAGTATCGCCAGACCTGTATTGATGGACGGCGTTATGGACAAGCACCCACTCCCCAAGAAACAGCGCACGCTGCCGCTGTTCACGCTGGCGATTATCGCCATGTCGGCATTGTTTGCGGCGTGTGAGCCGGTGCCCACCGCGAAGGTGGCCAAGCCGTCGCTGGACGCGACCAGCTACCGCACCAAGGAGCAGGCGATGGCGTCCCTGATGGCCCTGCCCGAGCTGAAGGCCTGGTCGGCGCAGATCGAAAAAGCCTCGCAGGGCACGCGCCACGGCGCGCTGATGGAATACGACACCCAGCCGAAGGACGTCAACGGCAAGCGCTACTGGCAGTTCAGCTTTGTGGAGAACGGCAGCGAAGCGGCGCACCGCTACGAAAGCTTCCTGGTGTCCGACAGCGGCGACGACATCCTCGTCGACGACACCGCCAACGACAAGCTGCTCACGCTGGCCGACTGGCGCCAGCAGAAGCGCCCGCTGCAGCAGGTCTCGGTCCAGTAAGCCGACCGAGGTCACGTCGCCTGGCGCGCCATGCGCAAGGCGACGTACTCTTTCTTACCCCATCGATTACCGCACGGTCCCGAACCAGGCGCCATACGCCGGCAGTTGCACCTTCGTGCCCGTTACGCTGCCCTGCAAGCCATGGCCGGCCAGCGCCAGCGCACCTTCGAACTGCGGCAGCTCGACGCTGACCGCATCCGGCCCCAGATTGAACACCGCCACCACTGCCGGGTGTCCGGGCAGGTCGCGGCGCAGCGCCAGCACGGGTTCCGGCGCGTCGAAGAACACGATCTCGCCGCGCGTCAGCTGCGGCAGCGTACGGCGCCATGCGATGATCCGGCGCGCGAAGTTCAGCGTCGATTCCTGCTCGTCTTCCTGCAGCGCCGCGGCCAGCGGCAGATGGGTGTCGGCCACCGGCAGCCATGGCTTACCCGAGGTGAAGCCGGCGTTGGGCGCTTCGCCCGTCCACGGCATCGGCGTACGGCAGCCGTCGCGGCCCTTGAACTCCGGCCAGAAGGTGATGCCGTACGGGTCCTGCAGCAGTTCGTAAGGCACGTCCGCTTCCGGCAGCGCCAGCTCGTCGCCCTGGTACAGGCATGGCGTGCCTTTCAGCGACAGCTGCATCGCCAGCACCAGCTTCGACAGCGCCGGGGTCGGGTTGGTCCCCGCGGCGCCACTGGCCCAGCGCGTGGCCACGCGCACGCTGTCGTGGTTACCCACCGACCAGGAGGCCCAGCCGCCTTTCACGCGCGCTTCGAATTCTTCCACCTGGGTGCGGATGTGCGCGGCCGAGAACTGCGGGGTGAGCAGGTTGAAGCTGTAGGCCAGGTGCAGCTTGTCGCCGTCGGCCGTGTACTCGGCCATCACGCCCAGCGCATCGTCCGCGCCCACTTCGCCGATGGCCACCGCGCCGAATTCGTCCAACAGTGCGCGGATCTTCTTCAGGTACGGGATATTCTCGGGACGGGTCTTGTCGTACACGTGGGCCTGCATGCCGTACGGGTTCACGTCCGACACGGTATTGGTGTCGCGCACGGTGGCAGGCGGATTGCTGCGCAGTTCCTGGTCGTGGAAGTGGAAGTTACATGCATCCAGGCGCACGCCATCGACGCCGCGTTCGAGCCAGAAGCGCAGGTTGTCCAGGTGCGCTTGCTGCACGGCCGGATTGTGGAAGTTCAGGTCCGGCTGGCTAACCAGGAAGTTATGCAGGTAATACTGGCGCCGGCGGCTGTCCCACTGCCACGACGAGCCGCCGAACACGGCCAGCCAGTTATTCGGCGGATTGCCGTCCGGGAGAGGATCGGCCCAGACGTACCAGTCGGCCTTGGGATTGTCGCGGCTCTTGCGGCTCTCGACGAACCATGGATGGTCTTCGGCCGTGTGCGAGAGCACCTGGTCGATCATGATCTTCAGGCCCAGTTCATGGGCGCGCGCGATCAGCGCGTCGAAGTCGGCCAGCGTGCCGAACATCGGATCGACGTCGCAGTAGTCGGACACGTCGTAGCCGAAATCCTTCATCGGGGACTTGAAAAACGGCGAGATCCACACGATGTCCGCTCCCAGGCGGGCAATCTAGTCGAGCTTGCGCGTGATGCCCGGCAGGTCGCCGATGCCGTCGCCGTTGGTGTCGAGGAAGCTGCGCGGATACACCTGATAAATGATGGCCTCGCGCCACCATGGAGCAGTTTTTTCTGAATGCAGAGTCGTGTTGTTAGTCATGGCGAGGCCCAGGGTCAAGGTGTTAGAACGGTATGATATACGAAAAGGATTTACAACGTTAACCAACAGTTATTACTCGTGCGAACGCATCTTTAGGAATCAGGTACTTACAATCCCACCCCTTCTTTTTTAACGCAACATTTTGTCAACAAATTGCGTTAATATCTACGCTCGTCCGCTTTTTACGTCATCGATGAAGTACACAGTCTACGCCACCTCTGCGTCGCGTGCAACGTTGTAGTGGGGCTATAACCGATTCAGGCGAAAAACACCCGCGGGCCACCAAAAACACAACAAAGGACACCACTCATGAAGCACCTGTTTGCGCTCGCCGCCGGCCTCACGCTGGGCGGCACGGCCTTGGCCGCCGACCCGCTTTCCATCTGCGACCAAGCCGAGCCGGAGCAGATCATCCATGCCGCGCCGTCCACCGGCGCCCTGCTGGACGCCCGCGCCGTCTGGCTGAACGGCGAACTGCTGCGCTGGCCCGGCGCGCGCGCAGGCGCCCGCTACCGCCTGTACTACAGCGCCAAGGGGGCGATCGAGGCCGCGCCGGGCGCCAGGGTACGCGGCGCGGACGGCGCGCTGGCCATGCAGGCGCATGCCAACGCCCTGCCGTCCGCCCTCGAACAGCGCTTCGCCTACCTGGGCAAAGGCATCACCTTGCGAGTGACGGGCGCCGAGCGCGCCCGCCTGGCGCCCCTGCATACCGGCCAGCTGGTCCTGGTGCAGGAAGACGACGCCGGCATCGTCAAGGCCGCCACCCGCATCCAGGCCGCCGCCGCCCTCGACGACCTGTTCGCCTCCGCCGCCAACGCCGACCTGGGCGCCACCATCAAGGGCCAGCGCACCCAGTTCAAGCTGTGGGCGCCGACCGCCCAGCGCGTCCTGCTGTGCACCTACGACGGCGGCGCCAGCCCTGCCCTGGCCGTCGATGCGCTCCGGCGCGACGACAACAGCGGCGTCTGGCAACTGGCCAAGCCGGGCAACCTGCAGGGCAAGTACTACCGCTACGCCGTCGATGTGCTGGTCGATGGCGTTGGCCTGGTGCGCAACCTCGTCACCGATCCCTACTCCGTCAGCCTGACGGCCGATTCGAAGCGCAGCTACATCGCCGACCTGACTTCGCCCGCCCTCAAGCCGGCCGGTTGGGACGATCACCCGGCGCCGCGCACCGTGCAGCACCAGACCGACATGAGCATCTACGAGCTGCACGTGCGCGACTTTTCCATCAACGACGCCACCGTCCCGCAGGAAAAGCGCGGCAAGTACAGCGCGTTTTCCGAAAGCGCATCGAATGGCATGCGGCACCTGCGCGCGCTGGCCCAGGCCGGCCTGACCGACGTCCATCTGCTGCCCATCTACGACATCGCCACCATTCCGGAAAAAGACTGCGCCGTGCCGCCGCCGTCCGGCGCCCCCGACGGCGAAACCCAGCAGGCGCTGGTGATGAAGACCGCCGCCACCGACTGCTTCAACTGGGGCTACGATCCCTCCCACTACAATGCGCCGGAAGGCAGCTATGCCAGCGACGCGTTTGATGGCGCCGCGCGCATCCGCGAAGTGCGCGAGATGGTCATGGGACTGCATCGCGCCGGCCTGCGCGTCGGGATGGACGTGGTCTACAACCACACCTACACCAACGGCCAGAAGGGCGACGCGGTGCTGGACCGTATCGTGCCGGGCTACTACCACCGCTTGAGTCCCAGCGGCGCGATCGAAACCTCCACCTGCGGGCCCGACTACTGCGGCAACACCGCCACCGAAAACCTCATGATGGCCAAGCTGATGACCGACTCGGTGGCGCTGTGGGCGCGCGAGTATGCCATCGACTCGTTCCGCTTCGACCTGATGGGGCACCAGCCGCGCGCGGCGATGGAGCAGCTGCAGCGGCGTGTCAACGCGGCAGTGGGCCGCACCGTGCACATGATCGGCGAAGGCTGGAACTTCGGCGAAGTGGCCAACGGCGCGCGCTTCGTGCAAGCCTCGCAGCTGTCGCTGAACGGAAGCGGCATCGGCACCTTCAGCGACCGTGCACGCGATGCCGTGCGCGGCGGCGGACCGTCCGACAGCGGCCGCGAACTGTTCGCGCGTCAGGGCTTCATCAACGGCCTGGCCTACGATCCCAACGCCATGGCCGGCAAGGTGCCGGCAGCGGCGCTGCTGCAGGCGGCCGACATGGTCAAGGTCGGCCTGGCCGGGTCGGTGCGGCGCTATCCGCTCACGCTGCACACGGGCCAGCAGCGCCGGCTCGAGCAGATCGACTATGCCGGCCAGCCGGCCGGCTACGCCAGCGAACCCGGTGAGGTCGTGAACTACATCGAGAACCACGACAACCAGACCCTGTTCGACGCCAACGCCATGAAGCTGCCCGCCGCCACGTCCAGCGCCGACCGTGCGCGCGTGCAGATGCTGGGCGCGGCGATTAACACCTTCAGCCAGGCGTGGCCTACTTCCACGCGGGGATGGACGTGCTGCGATCGAAGTCCTTGGACCGCAACAGCTATAACTCGGGCGACTGGTTCAACCGCATCGACTGGAGCTACCAGGACAACTACTTCGGCACCGGTCTTCCCCCAGCGCCGGACAATGGCAAGGATTACGCGCTGCTGCAACCGGTGCTCGTCAATCCGTCGATACGCCCCAAGCCGGCCGACATCGCTTTTGCCCGCGACGTGTTCCGCGACCTGCTCAAGATCCGCGCCAGCAGCACCCTGTTCCGGCTGCGCAGCGCCGACGACATCGTCGCCCGGCTGCGCTTCTTCACGACGCCGCCCACGGTCGTTGGCGCGCGCATCGACGGCGCGGGCTACGCGGGCGCGAACTTCGCTGCCGTCAGCTACCTGATCAACGTCGATACGGTGGAGCGCACGGTCGATGCGCCGGACATGAAAGGCCGCACGCTGCGCCTGCACCCGGCACAAGTGGCCGATGCGCGCGTGAAGGAAGCGCGCTTTGATGCGGCGACGGGCAGGTTCACGGTCCCGGCGCGAACGGCCGTGGTGTTTGTCGAGTGAGTCTCCAGACGCGCACCATGGTACGCAGTTCCTTCGTTAGCCCTAAAACCGTCGTCCCGAGCATTGCTCGGACCGACTTCCCGCGAAGGCGGGAACCCATAGCGCGCTCAGTCAGTGACACCGTTCCACTCTGAGCAAGCGCGCCTTGGATTCGGGCCAGGCCGCCAAGACCCGCACCACCGCCGGTCACAATTCGTGTAAGGTTGCAGGTTCGATAACCCATGCACAGCGGGCGCCCATGTACCACACGATCGCATCCTGGCTCGCCGTCGCGGCGCTTGCAGCCGCCACGGCCTCCTCCGCCTCCGCATCGGTAGGCGGGT
>JBKHWY010000162.1:0-9002 GCA_046566285.1 Gammaproteobacteria bacterium
CGGGCGCACCGGAGAAGGTGTCTGAAGCGTGCAACCGCCGGTGGGAAAAGCGCCGGCGCAGCCGGCGAGGAAGGGCGTGTCGATGGGGCTCAACAAAGAGCTTGCCAGCTTGCAGGAATTGTTGTTATAGTCGGACAAACACTTACCGGATCTGACATGCGTCGCGTTGTTTTTTTTGGCCGCCACTTTTACTTTAGCCATTCCAGCCCCAAGGCGGTGGAGTAGCGGCAGGTTCACGTAGCAACGACGAGCAACCAGCAGAATCCAGAAAAACCGCCAGCGATGGCGGTTTTTTTTTACCCCAGCATCTTGAAGCCATCCATATAACGACCTTAGCCAAACGGAGAGAATGTCCATGCCACGCACCGACGACCTGCGCATCCGAGAAATGAAGGAACTGACCCCACCGTCGCACCTGATCCGCGAGTTCGCCTGCACCCCGCAGGCCGAGCAGACCGCTTCCAGCGCGCGCGTGGCCCTGCATCGCATCCTGCATGGCCAGGACGACCGGCTGATGGTGGTGATCGGGCCGTGCTCGATCCACGATCCGAAGGCGGCGATGGACTATGCGCGCCGCCTGGTGGAAGAGCGCGCGCGCTTTGCCGGCGAGCTGGAAATCGTCATGCGGGTGTATTTCGAGAAGCCGCGCACCACGGTGGGCTGGAAGGGCATGATCAACGATCCGTACATGGACAACAGCTTCCGCATCAACGACGGCCTGCGCATGGCGCGCGAACTGCTGCGCGACATTAACGAGCTGGGCCTGCCGGCCGGCACAGAGTTCCTGGACGTGATCAGCCCGCAGTACATCGCCGACCTGATCAGCTGGGGCGCGATCGGCGCGCGCACCACCGAGTCGCAGGTGCACCGCGAACTGGCCTCCGGATTGTCCTGCCCGGTCGGCTTCAAGAACGGCACCGACGGCAACATCAAGATTGCCGCCGAAGCCATCAAGGCGGCCTCGCAGCCGCACCACTTCCTGTCGGTGACCAAGGGCGGCCACTCGGCCATCGTCTCAACCAGCGGCAACGAGGATTGCCATGTGATCCTGCGCGGCGGAAAGGCGCCGAACTATGACGCGGCCAGCGTCGAGCAGGCTTGCCAGGCGCTGGGCGCGCTCGGCCTGGCGGCGCGCGTGATGATCGACGCCTCGCACGCCAACAGCAACAAGAAGCCGGAAAACCAGGTGCCGGTGTGCTCCGACATCGCCGGCCAGGTGGCGGCCGGCGACACCCGCATCGTGGGCGTGATGGTGGAATCGCACCTGGTGGGCGGCCGCCAGGACCTGGTGCCGGGCAAGGAACTGACCTACGGCCAGTCGGTCACTGATGGCTGCATCGATTGGGACAGCAGCGTGCAAGTGCTCGAAGGCCTGGCCGAAGCGGTGCGCCAGCGCCGCCTGCGCGAAGACGCGTAGTGCCTGAGTTGGTGCTGCAACCCACCAGCAGCGCCAACGATATGGCAATCGTTGAAATAAAACTGCCGCAACGAAAAAGTGTCTACCTATCTCCGACCTTAGCTGTTGAACCCGCCCGTTCTCGGGTACTTCGCGGCGCGTCGAATTCGACCCTGCAAAAAATAAAATAGTGGCAAAAAGTAAACTAGAATGGAAGGTAGCTAGAGCGTTACAGGAGCAGATATGCGCAACAGGGCTACCCCGCCGCAGGGCACCGTTACCGGCGCGCCTATAGCAGACGAGGATGCAAGACAGTTATCGTCGCGCCTTGTGCGCCTGGGGGAGCAATGGCACGAGATTTGCGCGGAACTGGATGTTTCTGGCTATGGAGCGCCCGCAGCGCAACAGAGGGCGTTCATCATGTCGTTCGCCCGGACGGAAGAGGATGTCATAAGACTCAACAATTACTGGGGTGAATGGGCGAAAGAACGTCTGGCAGGGCTAGTTGGTCCTGTTTGTAACCTGCAAGGCCGGTATCCGAAAGTCTCCGCGTATCGTTCAAACCTGATGGCGTCCTTGCGGGAAGCCGCGGCGGCGGGAGAATTGAAGTCGGAAGGACGGATTGTCTCGCCACAGATCGAACCGACGCTGAAGCGTCAAGTTGAGATGATGCCGGGTGACCCAGTTGTGATGGCCAACCATGAGGCGCTCAAACGGACAATACGACAGGCCGCGCTCGAAAAGGGTCTTGCAGAGAGAGCGGACTTCAACATGGCAAGTGCCGCTGCAAGGTATGACATGCTGACCGAGCGGTATCGCGCCGCGCTTGAGCCCGCAGGGTTCCGCCTGGATTCCCATCGAAAGTCGGGCCTGGTCTTTCGTAAGCTCACGTCGGATCAGCGTTGGGCGTTTCTGCTCGTAGACGAATCGCGTGGCGAGGTCGACCTCGGCATGCTGACACCCAGCTTTGCACTCACGCTGCCGAAGAAGGTTGTCCGGCCGGGTCTCGTATGGCTCAATGCCGTGGCCACCTTCTCGCCTGACGACCTGGTGCCGGGCTTTCGACGCTCATGCATGGTCGCGTCCGATTCGTATGCGCAGTTATGTTTGGCGGCCGATTCGATCTCCTTCCTGACCCGCACTGTGTATAAACGCCTGGATAGGCTGCTGAGCGAACCGCCGGGATCGGCACGTGTAGATGTTGGTGTGGACTGACAGTCAACAACTCCGACTTCGGGGAGATGGTCGCAGGCCTGCAGCGCCAGCGCCGACTGCGCGAGCATGCGTGAGCACGAAGCTCGGCTGTAGTTACACAAGAGTTTGTCAATCAGGAAGCGGCCGGCGGGGCCGCTTTTTTTCACCCCGGGGCCAGGGCCAAAGCGGATTAGAGGTGTTCGTCAGTTTCCCACTTTAATATGCGCCGTGAATGAGCCGGTTTTTGTTCGATGTACGCCGCGCGGCTGTCAATATAGTTTCTGTAAAGCGCAGGAGCACCGTAGAAAGTTTTGCTGGACTTTTGTTGAAAAACGTCAACTGTTGTTTTTTTACACCGTTTTTCTGGTGTATTTGACAGCATCCCGTCGAGAATGTTCCCATTCGCCTGTCAAAAAGTCTTTTGATATGCATGCCCATTTCCTTGAAACAAAATTTCTCGGGCCAGTCCGGCAGGTGCATTTACGCTTTTTCTATCCAGGAGCCTAGTAATGATAAAAGAAAAAATTCTGTCTCGATCAGTCAGAATCCTCTGCGCCACCGGCGCAGTTGCAGGTGCCGCCATAGCGATGCAGCCGGCGTTTGCCCAACAGGCAGATGCGCCGATGGCCCGTGTCGAGATCACCGGTTCTGCAATTAAACGAATCGATGCGGAAACCAGCGTTCCTGTCACCGTGCTGAAGGCGGAAGACCTGAAGAAGGCCGGCATCACGACGGTCGAACAGGTGATGGCCAACCTGAGCGCGGTGCAAACCCAGCAGGGCACGGCGCAGGTGGTGGGCCTGTCCACCGGCGGCGCGGTGTTCGCCGACATGCGCGGTATCGGGCAGAACAAGACGCTGGTGCTGCTCAACGGCCGCCGCGTGGCCAACAATGCCTTCGACAGCTCGGCCCCCGACCTGAACATGATTCCCTTCGCCGCGATCGAGCGCGTCGAAGTGCTGCGCGATGGCGCCTCGTCCCTGTACGGCTCCGACGCCGTGGGCGGCGTGATCAACTTCATCACCAAGAAAGCCTACCAGGGCGGCACCGTGACGATCGGCGCCGACAATCCGGAGCGCGCCGGCGGCAAGTCCAACAATGCCAACATCGGCTATGGCTGGGGCGACCTGGACCAGCAGGGCTGGAACGTGTGGGCCATGTATGACCACCAGTACCAGGACCGCATCGGCGGTACCGAGCGTAACTACAACACGCGCTATCCCGGCGGCCTGTCGCCGACCACCAGCCCGGCCAACTACTTCCAGGATGACAAGAGCGGAAACCCGACCGCGCCAAGCTGCGCCACCGGCACCAACCTGATTCCTGACGACGCCGGTCTCGGCTGCCAGATGACCACCTCGAGCTTCGTCGACTACGTGCCGAAGAGCGAGCGCAGCACCGGCCTGGTGCGCGGCAGCCTGAAGCTGGGCGAGAACCATGTGCTGAGCCTGGAATACCTGCGCAGCAAGAACACCGTGCAGAGCCAGATCGCTCCGGTGCCGTACGGCGGCCTGTTCCAGAACCGCACCCGCCCTGACGGCAGCCTGAACCCCTTCTATCCCGGCAACCCCGGCGCCATCACGCCGAACATTCCGCTCTCGTCCACCTACACCGAAGACAATATGCGTCCCGGCGTGCTGCCCGGCTTCATCCACGTGAAGTGGCGCGACCTGCCGAACGGACCGCGTGCCGACGAGAACATCAACACCCAGCAGCGCGTCGTGCTCAACCTCACCGGCAACATCGCCGGCTGGGACTATGACAGCGCCGTGACCTGGAACGAAAACAAGGTGCGCGAGAACCTGTCCGGCTACAGCGATGGCGGCCTGATCACCGCTGGCGTGCTGAACGGCATCATCAATCCGTTCGGCGAGCAGACCAAGGAAGGCCTGGACTACATCATGAAGGCGGCACTGGACGGCAACATCCAGAACGCCAAGGGCACCACCAAAGGCATCGACTTCCACGCCAGCCGTGAAATCGGCGACTGGTTCAGCGCCGGCAAGCAGACCGCCCTGGCGCTGGGTGTCCAGCACGAACGCCAGAGCTTCCGCAGCGCCGCCAATGCGCCGTACGCGGAGAAAGTGGTGTCGAGCACCGGTATCGATCCGAACACCCTGAACGAAGGCGAGCGCAAGGTCACCGCCGTGTTCGCGGAGTTGAACGTGCCACTGCTGTCCACCCTGGACGTCACCGCCGCGATCCGTCACGACCGCTACAGCGACTTCGGCAACTCGACCAATCCGAAGTTCGGCGTGCGCTGGCAGCCGAGCAAGACGATCCTGGTGCGCGGTTCCTACTCGACCGGCTTCCGCGCTCCGTCGCTGTTCGACATCAACGCGGCCCAGACCTACACCAACACCCAGCAGCATGACGACCCGATCAACTGCCCGGGCGGTGTGCCTCAGCCAGGCAAGCCAGCGGCGACCAACTGCCAGCAGCAGTTCCAGGCGCTGTCCGGTGGTAACAAGAACCTGTCGCCGGAGAAGTCGAAAAACGCCGCGATCGGCATCATCATCGAGCCGTTCAACAACTTCTCGGTGGGCGTCGATCTCTGGCAAGTCAAGCTGACCGACCAGATCGACAGCCTGAGCGAAGGCGAAGTCTTCGATCCGGCCTTCCTGCCGCAGTATGCCTCGCTGTACCACCGCACCGCCAAGGGCAACCTGGCCACCGACGGTTCCGAGTGCCCGGACCCGACCACCTGCGGCTATGTCGACCTGCGTACCCGCAACCTGGGCGGCATCAAGACCAACGGTATCGACCTGTCGGCCAACTATCGCCTGCGTACCGCCAGCTTCGGCACCTTCACCTTCAATGGCGCCGCGACCTACATCAACAAGTTCGATTACCAGAACTCGAACGGCGGTGCATGGCACTCGCGCGTGGGCCAGTACGAAGGCCTGGGTCCGATCTTCAAGTGGCAGGACAACCTGAACATCGGCTGGAACCTGGGCAAGCTGTCCGCCGGCCTGACCGCCCACTACAAGTCGGGCTACCTGGACCAGGACGTGGGTGACGACGTGCGCTACAAGGTGGCCTCGTACACCACCTTCGACCTGTTCGGTACCGCCCAGGTCGCGCAAGGCTTGACGATCACCGCCGGCGTGAAGAACCTGGCCGACCGTCAGCCTCCGCTGAGCTACCAGCAGGACGTGTTCCAGGCCGGCTACGATCCACGCTTCTCGGATGCCACCGGCCGCAGCTTCTACATCCGCGGCACCTACAACTTCTAAGCGCGCGCGCTTTGAGTTGACCTGAACGCCCGGGCTTGCCCGGGCGTTTTATTTAGCACTGTTCCCATTTTCCGTTCCCCGGGCGCTGGCCCAGCCGCGTTTACGCTATCGTGGCGCTTTCCATCCGACCTGACCCGCATGCTTGCCTTCATCCTTCGCCGCCTGTGGCAAATGCTGCCGACGATGGCCGGTGTCATGCTGCTGGTCTTCATCCTGTTCAACTGGGTCGGCGGCGATCCGGCCTACCTCCTGGCCGGCAAGATGGCCAATGCCGACGAGATCGAGAACATCCGCCGCCAGCTGGGCACCGACCAGCCGTATGCCACCCAGCTGGGCATTTTCGTGCGCCAGATCGCCACCTTCGACTTCGGCAATTCCTGGAGCACGGGAGAAGCCGTCTCGCACATCATGGCCAGCCGGCTGGGGCCTTCGCTGACCGTGCTGGTGCCGCTCACGGTGCTGGAAACCCTGCTGGGCGTGGCGCTGGCCCTGGGGCTGGCGTTCGCGCGCGGCTCGCTCACCGACCGGGCCGTGATGGTGGCCTGCACGGTCGGCATGTCGATCAGTATCCTGGTGTACATCATCGTGTTTCAATACTGGCTGGCCTACCGGCTCGGCTGGTTCCCGGTGCAGGGCTGGGGCGACTCGCTGGGCGAAAACCTGCTGCGCTACGCCAGCCTGCCGATCCTGATTGGCCTGGCGGTGTCGGTGGCGCCCACGCTGCGCCTGTACCGCAGCTTCGTGCTCGATGAAGCGGGGCAGGACTACGTGCGCACGGCGCGCGCCAAGGGCCTGTCGGAGCGCCGCATCCTGTGGTTGCACGTGCTGCGCAACGCCGCCATCCCCATCGTCACCCACGTGATGGCCAACCTGCCGGCGCTCCTGATCGGCGCTTTCCTGCTGGAGCGCTTCTTCGGCATTCCCGGCATCGGGCGCGAAGTGATCCTGGCGGTGGAGCGCAGCGACTTCCCGGTCATCAAGGCCATCACCATCTATGTGGCCGCCGCCACCATGGTCTTCAACCTGCTGACCGACCTGCTGTACAAGGCGCTCGACCCGAGGGTGCAGCTGGCATGACGGGGCGCGACGATAGCGCATCGGCCGGGCTGTGGACGCTGGCCTGGCGGCGCCTGCGGGCGGACCGCCTGGCCATGCTGTCCCTGGCCGTCGTGCTGGGCTTTCTCGTGCTGGTGGGCCTGTCCGGCGCCGGCCTGGTGGCGGCCGGCTGGGAAGACGAAGTGGCGGTCAATTACGCACCGCCCTCGTTCATGGGGCCGGATGCGCAGTTCGCTGCGCTGACGGCCGTGCAGGCGCCGCCACCGCCGAATGCCTTCGACCCGCTGGCGGCGGACATCGCCGCGCTGCGCAGCCAGCTGGGCGCCGGCGGCCACGCGGCGCCGGTGCGCCGGCCCACCTTGCCGTTCGGGGCCGACAAGTGGGGTCACGACGTCATCGCCAAGACCATCAAGGGCGGCGAGACCTCGATCGTGGTCGGGCTGGTGGCAGCGGTGGTGGCCGTTGGCCTGGGCACCCTGTTCGGCGCGCTGGCCGGCTTTTACGGCGGCGTGGTCGACGATTTCTTCAACTGGTTCTATGGCGTGTTCACCTCGATCCCGTCGATCCTGATGATCCTGGCCGTGGCGGCCGTGCTGCAGCACAAGGGCGTGGGCACCATCGTGCTGATCCTGGGGCTGACCGGCTGGACCGGGCCGTTTCGCCTGATCCGCGCCGAATACCTCAAGCACCGGGTGCGCGAATACGTGCTGGCCGCCGAAGCCATCGGCGCGTCCAATGCGCGCAAGATGTTCGCCCACATCCTGCCCAACGTCAGCCATGTGGCGCTGGTGCAGCTGTCGATCCTGGCGGTGGGCTTCATCAAGGCCGAGGTGATCCTGAGCTTTCTCGGCTTCGGCGTGCCGGTCGGCGTGGTCTCCTGGGGCAGCATGCTCAACGAAGCGCAGAACGAACTGGTACTGGGCAAATGGTGGCAGCTGGCCGCCGCCGCCAGCGCCATGGCGCTGCTGGTGACGGCGTTTTCGCTGTTGACCGATGCGCTGCGCGACGCGCTCGACCCCAAGCTGGTGTAGGCCATGGACGCGCTGCTCGACATCCGCCAGCTGCGCATCGCCTTCCGGGGCGGGCGCGAACGGGGTGGAACCCTCACCGAAGCGTTGAAGGGCGTGAGTTTCAGCGTCCCGCGTCACGCCACGGTGGCGCTGGTGGGCGAGTCCGGCAGCGGCAAGTCGGTCAGTTCGCTGGCGGTCATGGGCCTGCTGCCGGCGCGCCAGGCCGTGATCGATGCGGCCTCGTCGATCGTGTTCGACGGGCGCGAGCTGCTGGCCATGGAGCCCGGCGAACGGCGCGCCCTGTGCGGACGCGAAATCGCGATGATCTTCCAGGAGCCGATGTCGTCCCTTAATCCGGTGTTCACGGTGGGGTACCAGATCGGCGAAGTGCTGCGCCTGCATTTTGGTTTGCGCGCGCGCGAGGCGCGTGCGCGTACGCTGGCGCTGCTGCGCGAAGTCGGCATTCCCGAACCCGAGCGCAAGATCGACGCCTACCCCAGCCAGCTGTCCGGCGGCCAGCAGCAGCGCGTGATGATCGCCATGGCGATCGCGTGCGAACCCAAGCTCCTGATCGCGGACGAACCCACCACGGCCCTGGACGTCACCATCGCCCGCCAGATCATGCAGCTGCTGGCCGAACTGCAGCGCCGGCGCGCGATGACGATGCTGTTCATTACCCACGACCTGGCCCTGGTGAGCGACATCGCAGACCATGTGATTGTGATGCGCCATGGCGAGATCCGCGAGCAGGGACCGGCCGCGCAGGTGCTCAGCCATCCGCAGGATGCCTACACGCGCGCGCTGCTGGCTTGCCGCCCGCGCCTGGACACCCGTCCCGCGCGTTTGCCGGTGATTGGCCAGGCGATGGAGACGATGGCGGCGCCGCGCCTGCCCAGGCCCGACGGCGCGCCGCTGCTGGAGGTGCGCGGCCTGTCCAAGCACTTCATGGTGCGCTCAAGCTGGTTCGGCCAGCGCGCCTTCCATGCCGTGAGCGACGTCTCGTTCACGCTGGCGCGCGGGCGCACGCTCGGCATCGTGGGCGAATCCGCCTCGGGCAAGAGCACCCTGGGGCTGACCCTGCTGCGTCTGCACCGCGCCACGGCCGGCCAG
>JBKHWY010000163.1:0-9002 GCA_046566285.1 Gammaproteobacteria bacterium
GCCGATGACACGGCGCGCGCGACCGCGCAGGAAACCGAACGCATGCAGCAGTTCCTCACCAATACGCACCTGATTTCGCGCGGCGAGATGCTGCAGGTGACGCTGGTGGCGCCCGCCGCGCGCATGGCCGCGCTGGACGCGGCCTGCGAGGACGGGCCCGAGACCTCCTTCCACTTCATCGACCTGGACGCCGCCGCCGACCTGTTCAAGCTGGAGGAGACGCCCCCCAACGCCGAGCGCCTGCTGGTGGAGCTGGTGGCGCAGCAGGCGCCGCCCAGCCAGTACCTGCTCCCCACCGCGCGGCGCTTCTACCGGATCTGGCAGGGCCGGTTCGCGCTCAATGCCCTGTCGGCCGGGGTGGTGGTGGCCAGCGCCTTGAGCCTGCTGGCCAGCAGCTGGGCCGCCGTCGAGGCCAATCGCGAGACGCGCCGCCTGCTGGCCGACGCCGCGCGCGACGACGCGCGCTACCGGGCCGCGATGGCAAGCTTCCCGGCCAGCCTGGAAAAGGCCACCAACATGAAGGCCGCCACCCAGCTCGAAGCGCTGCTGGTGCAGCAGGCCCCGGCGCCGGCGCCGATGGCCGCGCTGGTCAGCCGGGCCCTGGAGCGCGCGCCCAGCATCCGATTGACGCGCCTGCGCTGGCAGGCGGGCAGCGACACCGTGGAGGCCGGCCCGGGGGCGGAAGGCGCCCCCGAGCAGCTGGCCGGCGCCAACGATGCCGCGCGGCCGATTCCCGCCGCCGTGCTGGGCATCCCCGCCGCGCCCGCCCAGGTGCTGCGCATCGAAGGCGAAGTGGAGGCGCCCCAGTCGGACTACCGCACCATCGTCGAGAGCCTGAACGGATTCGCCTTCGACCTGGCGCGCATCCCGGCCATGGCCGTGGAGATCGTGGAGGCGCCCATCGACGTGCGCCAGAACGTGCGCCTCACGGGCCAGGCCGGCCAGGAACAGATCGGCGTCAAACCCAAATTCGTGCTGAGGGCGACATGGAAGCCGTAAAGAGCAAGCCGGCCGCCCCCACCTGGCGCGACGAACTGCCGCTGCTGGGCAAGCCCGCCGGCATCCTGCTGGGCATGCTGTCCGGCGCGCTGGTGCTGTTCATCGCCGCCAACCTGGCGATCGGCTTCGCGTTTTCGACGATTGCGCGCAGCCAGATGCAGGCCATGCAGCTGACGTTTTTCTTCTTCCTGCCGTCGATGCTGCTGTCGGGCTTCATGTTCCCGTTCCGGGGCATGCCACGCTGGGCGCAGGTGCTGGGGGAAGGACTGCCGCTGACGCACTTCCTGCGCATCGTGCGCGGCATCCTGCTCAAGGGGAATGGCTGGGGCGAGGTGGCGCCCCAGGCCGCGCCGCTGCTGCTGTTCGTGCTGGCAGCGGGCAGCGTGGCGCTGCTGCGCTTTCGGCGGACCCTGGACTAGATTTTCGCGCCTACTTCCGGCGGCGGCGCCAGAACGCACCCGCACCAGCCAGGCCCGCCACCGCGATGCCGCCCACCGGCAGCGGCACGGGGAAGGGCGTTTCATCCGGGCGGCTGGTGGCTTCCGCCAGTTCGGCCGGGAAGGGGCGCGGCGCGGTCGGCACGATCTTCCAGTCAGCACGGTCGGGCGGCGTGCGCGCCATGAATTCGTCGATCGAGTACACCGGTGCGGAGCCCATGGCGCGGCTGGACGGCACTTGCGGAATATTCACCAGCACCAGCGCTTCCACATCCCCCGCCAGCTGGCGCTCGAACTCGGTCAGCGTGCGCTGCGGCTTGCCGCTGGCCAGCGCCAGCAGGTCGTTGCCAAGGGCGTCGAAGGCCACGGCCGGATACAGGCGCACCTGTTCCTCGGTCAGGTAGTCGTAGGTCTTGCGCCCGCTGTGAAGGCTCAGGTCCTTGGCGGCGAACAGCGCGTATCCACCGAGGGCCTTGACCCGGCTGGTGGGGCCGCGCAGGGGCACGTTCCAGCCCAGGTCGCGCAAGGCGTCCACGCTGATGCCGGCGCAGTTGGCGGCCGCATGGCGGTAGGTGAAGTCGTGGCGGTAGAAGCGCTCGAACACCTGGCCGATGCGCTGCTGGTAAGCCGCGGCCGTGCGCGGATGGCTGAGCACCGCCACCAGCATGGTCGAAGGACGGTAGAACTGCTGGCCGCTGTTCAAGTCCATCAGGTAGTTATCCATCGGGACGGGCGCGGCGATGATGCCTTTCTCGCTGACCGAATCGAGGTTATAGAAGTTATTCACGAGCCAGTTGGACCAGCCGCCCTGCGGGCCGACGCTGCCGGTGGCGATCGCAAAATGGCCCCCGAAGGCTTCGTCATCGTCGCCCTGGGCGCCATTGAGCATGATGCCGATGACGGGCTTGTCGGCCCAGGTCTGGGACTGGCCGGGCTGGCGTTCCCAGATCACCCGGGTGGCATACGCGCCGCCGCCCTTGCGCACGAAGTCCTGCAGGCCGTTCGCGCCCAGCGGCTGGGCCGGTGATGGCTGCAGTGTGAAGTCCTGCGGCCACACCGTGCGGGCGACGAACGCGCCGCTGGCGTCCAGGCTGCCGCGCAGGCGCAGCGGGCGCTGGGCGAACCAGGCCGTGGTGGCGCTGTTCCAGTAGGAGCGGTTGGTGCCGATCTTGCCGGCCAGCTTGAAGTCGGCCGGGGCGCCGCCCGGTGCGTGCAGCTGTCCGGCCGCGTCCAGGGTGGCGCCTTCCAGCAGCAGGGGCGAGCCGAGCCAGACCAGGGGCGCCGCCGTATTTTTCTCGCGCGGCACGGCCAGCAGATCGTCGCGGAAGTACCACAAACCCTGGCGTACGGTCGGGCAATCCTTGCAGGCGCCCGTGGCCTGGCGGAAGGCCGAGGCCGGCATCAGGCCGAACTTTTCGCCGTCGAGGGCGTCTTTGATGGCATCGGGTGCGGCAATGGCAGCGCCCGCCATCGCGGAAAGGGTGGCAAGTGCGGCGCGGGCAAGGGTGGTTCGCATGGCGTCTCCTGAAGAATGAGCGATCATTCTACATTTCCGCTTTGCAATCAAGTTGATCTTGTCCGCCGGTAGCGACAAAAGCTACTTCGGGTAGAAGGCCTGCGAACTCAGGCATACTAACGCTTCACTTATTAATCATCTGGCAAGCATGGCAATCCTGACCGAACTGGTGCTCTACCCCATCAAATCCTGTGGCGGCCTGTCGGTTCCGCAAGCAACGCTGACGCGCGCCGGGCTGGCGGTGGATGCGGTGTACGACCGCGAATGGATGGTGGTGGACCCGGACGGCAACTACCTGACCCAGCGCGAGCATCCGCGCATGGCCCTGATCACTCCGCGGCTGAAATCCGACACGCTGGAACTGCGCGCCCCCGGCATGCTGCGCCTGGAAATCCCGCTCGGCCTGCCGGCGCCGGAAACGGAAGTCACGCGCCAGGTGCGCCTGTGGGATGACACCCTGCTGGCCTACGACTGCGACGACGTCACCGCGACCTGGTTTTCGAACGCCATCGGCACGCCCTGCCGGCTGGTGCGCTTTCATCCGGACGCCACCCACTTTGCCAGCACCAAGTGGACCGGTGGGATCGAGGCGCCCACGCTGTTCTCCGACGGCTATCCGGTGCTCCTGACCAGCACCGCGTCGCTCGCGGACCTGAACGAAAAGCTGCTCGAAGCCGGCCGCGCGGCCCTGCCGATGAACCGCTTCCGCCCGAATATCGTGGTGTCCGGCCTGGAAGCGTTCGAGGAAGACTACGTCGAGAGCTTCAGCTTTGGGGGCGCCGAACTGCGGCCGGTGAAACCCTGCCCGCGCTGCCCGATCCCCTCGATCGACCAGCACACCGGCATCGTCGGACCGGACCCGCTCGATGTGCTGCGGACTTACCGTGTCAAGGCTGCGCTTGACAATGCGATATGCTTCGGGATGAACTGTATTGTCACGGCCGGCGAAGGCGAACGGCTGGTGGTGGGCCAGCAGGTACCGTTCAACCTGGCCTTTTGAGGGAAGCCTGCTTCCAAGGCTGCTTCTAACACATGAGCTAACTTTTCGTTTCCAAGTCCCGGAACATGGCGTAATGTTAGGGTATTGCTGAAATTCAAAATATGTTACGGGACTGGAAGGAAGCGACAATGCACGACTCCAGCGCATCATCGCGCGATCTGCTCGCCGAGAACGAATCGCTGCGTGCGCGGATGGCCTATCTGCTGGAGCAGGCGGAGCGCAACCACGACATCATGTGCCGGCACCAGGCCTTCGACCTGGACATCGTCGGCGCCGACAGTTTTTCCGGCCTGATCGGCACCATCTTCAGCCGCCTGCCGGTGATCTGCGAGCTCGATATCGTTACCTTGAGCCTGGTGGACGAGGGCGAGGACATCCGCACCGTGATGGGCAAGCTGGGCGTGCAGTTCTCCGACTATCCCGGCATGTTGTTCGTCGAGTCCGAGGCGGACCTGGGCTTCGTGCCGGCCAAGAACGAACTGTTCACCGGTCCGCCCAAGCCCATGCTGGGGCCGTACCACACCGCCCAGCACCAGGCATTTTTCCCGCACCCGCCGGCCGGGCTGCAAAGCATCGCCCTGGTGCCGCTGCTGCGCAACAAGCGCCTGATCGGGAGCCTCAACATGGGCAGCGTGGATGCCAGCCGCTTCACGCCGGCGCTGGGAACCGACTTCGTCGAGCACATGGCATCGATCATCGCCATCTGCCTGGAGAACGTGATCAGCAATGAGATGCTCAAGTACATCGGGCTGACGGACTCGCTGACGGGCGTCTACAACCGCCGCTACATCGACCGCCGCCTGCTGGAAGAAATCGGGCGCGCGCGCCGCCAGAGCTACCGCATCTCGTGCATGTACCTGGACATCGACCACTTCAAGAACGTCAACGACACGGTCGGGCACCAGGGCGGCGACGAAGTGCTGCGCGAGGTGGCCAGCCGCATCAAGGCCGAGCTGCGTCTGTCGGACGCGCTGGGGCGCTTCGGCGGGGAAGAGTTCGTGGTGCTGCTGATCGACGCGGATGCCGACAGCGCGGCCACGGTGGCGCATCGCATCCGGCATTCAATGGCGGGCAAACCGTTCAAGCTGTCCACCGGGATCGAACTGGAACTGTCGGTGTCGATCGGCGTGGCCACG
Source organism: Gammaproteobacteria bacterium (assembly GCA_046566285.1). GTDB lineage: Bacteria > Pseudomonadota > Gammaproteobacteria > Burkholderiales > Burkholderiaceae_D > Telluria_A. Next base: position 5,089 of record JBKHWY010000163.1, read on the forward strand.
CTGGAGAATTTCGACCTGTCGCCGTCGATTGAAAGCGTGGCGCAGAACCTGCTGGCGCACGCGGATTATGCGCTGTACCGGGCCAAGGAGGCGGGGCGGAATCGGGTGGTATCGTTCGAATAAGCTGTTAGCCGTCGATCCGTCGTCCTGGCGCAGGCCAGGACCCATCACGCGTTCAGTCAGTGGCACGGTTCCACTCTGAGCTAACGCGCCATGGGTCCTGGCGGGGCCGCCGAGGCCTTCGCCATGACGACAGATCTTAGGCTAGGGACTGAAAATCTACACGTCGTTTTAGCTCAACAAACACGCCTCCGCCCGGCTCACCGCATCGGCCGACCCCCGCAGCACCACCACATCCCCGCCCTCGAGCAAGGTCTCGGGCGTCACGTCGATGCGCGCGCGTCCGCGCCGCACGGTGGTCACCTCGGCCCCCACATTCTCCAGGTCCAGTTCCGCGATCTGCTTGCCCACCGCCGGCGCGTCGTCGCGCAGGGTCACCGAATGCAGGCGCACGAACAGGTGTTCCGGATCGTCGGCCGCATCCGACAGCCCGTGGAAGTAGCCGCGCAGCGAGGCGTAGCGCTCGTCGCGCGCCACCTGCACCCGGTGCACCACGCGGCGCAGCGGCACCCCCATCATCACCAAGGCGTGCGAAGCCAGCATCAGGCTGCCTTCCAGCGCTTCAGGCACCACTTCGGTGGCCCCGGCCTTCTTCAAGAGGTCCAGGTCGGTGTCGTCGTGGCTGCGCACGATCACCGGCAGGGTGGGCGCCATCTCGTGCACCAGGTGCAGTACCTTCACCTGCGAGGGCGTGCTGGCGTAGGTGATCACCAGCGCGCTGGCGCGGTAGATGCCTGCCGCGATCAGGCTTTCGCGCCGCGCGGCATCGCCGTACGAGACCTGCGCGCCGGCCGCCTGCGCTTCCTGCACCCGCTCCGGGTCGAGGTCGAGCGCCTGGTAGGCCACCTTTTCCTCGGTCAGCAGGGTCGCCAGCGACTGCCCGCTGCGCCCGAAGCCGGCGATGATCACGTGCTTCTGCGTGGCCATCGTGCGGCTGGCGATCTGCGTCAGCTGCAGCGACTGCAGCATCCATTCGTTGGACGCCATCTTCAGGACGATCTGGTCGGACTTGGAGATGATCAGCGGCGCGGCCAGCATCGACAGCACCATCGAGGCCAGCACCAGCTGGATCATCAGCGGGTCGAGCAGCCTGGCCTCGGCCGAAAGGCTGAGCAGCACGAAGCCGAATTCGCCGGCCTGCGCCAGCGCCAGACCCGTGCGCATGGCCACCCCGTCGGACGAGCCGAACAGCTTGGCCAGCAGCGCAATCAGGGCAAACTTGAGCAGCACGGGGCCGACCAGCAGCACCAGCACCAGCCACCACTTCTGCAGCACCAGTTCGACGTTGAGCAGCATGCCGATGGTGATGAAGAACAGCCCCAGGAGCACGTCGCGGAAGGGCTTGATGTCTTCCTCCACCTGGTGCTTGTACTGGGTTTCGGAGATCAGCATGCCGGCGACAAACGCGCCCAGCGCCATCGACAGGCCGGCGCGCTCGGTGATCCAGGCCGCGCCCAGGGTGATCAACAGGAGGTTCAGCATGAACAGCTCCTGCGAGCGGCGCTTGACCACGATGGTGAACCAGGTGCGCATCAGCTTCTGGCCGATGAACAGCAGCAGCACCAGCACGATGACGGCTTTCAGGCCCGCCCAGGCCAGCGTTTCGGCCAGCTGGTCGGCGGGTTTGCCGAGCGAGGGAATCAAAATCAGCAGCGGCACCACGGCCAGATCCTGGAACAGCAGGATGCCGATGATGCGGCGGCCATGCTGGCTTTCCAGCTCCAGCCGCTCGGTGAGCATCTTGACGACGATGGCGGTGGAGGACATGGCCAGCGCACCGCCCAAGGCGAACGAGGCCTGCCAGCCGAGGTGGTAGGCGGCCGGCAGCTGGGTGTTGATCACCCAGCCGAACACCATCGAGGCGATGATGGTCAGCACCACCTGGGCCAGCCCCAGGCCGAACACGATGCGGCGCATGGCCATCAACTGCGACAGGGAGAATTCCAGGCCGATCGAGAACATCAGGAACACCACGCCGAATTCGGCCAGGTGCTGGGTGGTTTCGCTGTTGTCGGCCAGCCCGAGCGCGTGCGGTCCGATCAGGGTGCCCACCGCCAGGTAGCCCAGCATGGGCGGCAGGTGCAGCATTCGGAACGCCACAACGCCCAGGACAGCGCTGCCGAGAAGAAGCAAGGTCAGTTCGAGTCCTGAAAACATGCGTTGCCGTACGACCTTTCACTGGGTTGGACCGGGTTGGCGTTGTATGCAAACCCGAATTTTGACTGGCAAGTTTTTTGCTTTCGCAATTCGTTTATACTTCCGCCATGAGTGTAACCCATGAAAAAACAATGCTGAAAGCTTTTGACCAAAACATCACGGCACGGGCCATGCAGCTGGCGCGCGAGACCTTGACCATCGAGACCGAGGCCCTGCAAGCCATGCACGCCCGCCTGGATGCCGACGACAGCGTCGGCCAGGCCGTCGCCCTGCTGCTCGAATGCGGCGGGCGCGTGGTGGTGTCGGGCATCGGCAAGTCCGGCCACATCGGCCGCAAGATCGCCGCCACCCTGGCCTCGACCGGCACGCCGGCCATGTTCGTGCATCCGGCCGAAGCCGCGCACGGCGACCTGGGCATGGTGACGGCGCAGGACGCCTTCATCGCCATCTCCAATTCCGGCGAGACGTCCGAACTGATGTCGATCCTGCCGATCGTCAAGCGCATGGGCTCGCCCCTGATCGCCATGACGGGCAATCCCAATTCCAGCCTGGCCAAGCTGGCCGACGTGCACCTGGACGTGTCGGTGGCCAAGGAAGCCTGCCCGCTGAACCTGGCCCCCACCGCCAGCACCACCGCCACCCTGGCCATGGGCGACGCCCTGGCCGTGGCGCTGCTGGACGCGCGCGGGTTCCGCGAAGAGGATTTCGCGCGCTCGCACCCGGGCGGCGCGCTGGGCCGGCGTTTGCTGACCCACGTGCGCGACGTGATGCGCAGCGGCGAGGCCGTGCCGCGCGTGACGGCTGACGTGTCGCTGTCCGCCGCCCTGCTGGAAATCACCCAGAAGGGCATGGGCATGACCGCGGTGGTGGACGAGGCCGGCCGTCCGGTCGGCGTGTTCACCGACGGCGACCTGCGCCGCCTGATCGAGCGCGTGCAGGACTTCACCAAGGTCGTGATCCGCGACGTCATGCATGCTAATCCGCGCCGGGTCGGCCCGGACCAGCTGGCCGTGGATGCCGTGCGCATCATGGAGGAATTCCGCATCAACCAGATGCTGGTGGTGGACGCGGACGACACCCTGGTGGGCGCGCTGCACATCCACGACCTGACCCGCGCCAAGGTGATCTGAGATGCGGGAACTGGAACACATGCGCCGCGCGGCCGGCGTGAAAGTCATGATCTTCGACGTCGACGGCGTGCTGACCGACGGGCGCCTGACCTATGGGCCCGACGGCGAAGTCACCAAGACCTTCAATGTGCTCGATGGCCTGGGCATCCAGCTGCTGGCCAAAACCGGCGTGCAGACGGCCATCATCAGCGCGCGCAATTCGCCCATCGTGGTCAAGCGCGCGGCCGACCTGGGCATCGCCCACGTCTACCAGGGCATCCACGACAAGCGCGTGGGCTTTGCCCAGCTGCTGGCCGCCACCGGCGCCACGGCCGAGCAGTGCGGCTACATCGGCGACGACGTGATCGACTTGCCGCTCTTGCTGCAGGTGGGCTTTGCCGTCACCGTGCCGACCGGCCACCCGGAAGTGCAGCACCGCGCCCACTACGTCACCCGCGCCGGTGGCGGACGCGGGGCCGTGCGCGAAGTGTGCGACCTGGTCATGCGCGCCCAGGGCACCTACGAACA
>JBKHWY010000164.1:0-8987 GCA_046566285.1 Gammaproteobacteria bacterium
TGGGCCGCCGAGCGCGATGGCGACCATATCTACGGGATCGTGCGCGCCACTGCCATCAACCATGGCGGCAAGACCAACAGCTATTCCGTGCCCAATCCGAACGCGCAGGGCTCGGTGATCCATACCGCCATCGCGGCGGCCGGCATCGATGCGCGCGCGATCAGCTACATCGAGGCGCACGGCACCGGCACCGCGCTGGGCGACCCGATCGAAGTGGCGGGCCTGTCGCAAGCCTTTCGCACGTTCACCGATGCGCGCCAGTTCTGTGCGATCGGTTCGGTCAAGTCGAACATCGGCCATTGCGAGAGCGCGGCCGGCATCTCGGGCATCACCAAGGTGCTGCTGCAGATGCGCCACCAGGAGCTGGTCCCTTCGCTGCATGCGACGATGCTGAACCCCTACATCGACTTCGAGAACAGTCCTTTCGTGGTGCAGCGCGAACGCGGGTATTGGAAGCGCCCGCAGATTGAACGCGACGGCGCCGTGATCGAATATCCGCGCATCGCCGGCATCTCGTCGTTTGGCGCGGGCGGCGCGAACGCCCACGCCATCATCGAGGAATACGTGCCGCAAGCGGCCGACGTGCGTGCGTCCGACGACGGCGCGGTCGCCATCGTGCTGTCGGCGCGCAGCGATGAGCGCCTGGTGGCCAGTGCCGCCCGGCTGCTGGCCGCCGTGCCTGCGCTGCGGGGCGCAGGCCATCGGCTGCGCGACCTGGCCTACACCCTGCAGGTCGGGCGCGAAGCCATGCAGGCGCGCCTTGCAATCGCGGTCGCGTCGCTGGACGAACTGGAAACGGCGCTGGCACAGGTCGTGGCGGGGCGGCCCGGCGCCGATGCCGTGCACCGTGGCCACGTGCAGCGCGACGACGACACCGTCGCCGCGTTCTCCGGCGACGGCGACCTGGCCGCGACCGTGGCCAAGTGGCTGGCGCAGCGCCGTTATGACAAGCTGCTGCCGCTGTGGGTCAAGGGGCTCGATCTCGACTGGGCCGGCCTGTATCAGGGTCAGGCGCCGCGCCGTCTCAGCCTGCCGACCTATCCGTTCGAAGCCCGGCGCTACTGGGTGCCCGGGCTGGAGGCGGACGTACCCGCGCCGGCGTTAGTGCGGCAAGAGCGCCTGCATCCACTGCTGCACAAGAATGTGTCGACCTTTGCCGGGCAGTGTTTCAGTTCCCTGTTCGACGGCCGGGAAGCGTTCCTGACGGACCATGTGGTGCATGGCCGGCCCACGCTGCCGGCGGTGGCCTACCTGGAAATGGCGCACGCCGCCTTCCGCGTGGCCAGCCCCGGCCATGGGCAGGCGCTGTGCCTGTCCGATGTGGTATGGGCCGAGCCGCTGGTGGTCGAAGGCGGCGCGCGCGAGGTGCGCGTCAGCCTGGAGCGGGCCGACGCTGGCGAAGCCCGCTTCGAAGTGTTCAGTGACGAAGCTGGCCAGCCCCGGCGCGTGCACGGCCAGGGAGCCATCGGCCGGGCCGACCTGGAAAGCGCGCCGGCGGTCTCGATTGCCGCGCTGCGGCAGCAATGCGGGGAAGGGCGTATCGAGGCGGCCGCCCTGTATGCGCGCTTTGCGCAGATGGGCATCGTGTACGGGCCGTCCCACCGCGCCATCGAAGAACTGTGGAGCGGCGCCGGCCAGGTACTGGCCCGCTTGTCCTTGCCGGCCGTGCCGGAGCAGGGGCCGGATGCCTGCGTCCTGCATCCGGGCATGATGGATGCGGCCCTGCAGGCGGCGCTCGGCCTGACCATGGGGGAGGCGGCGGCGCCGCAGGCCGCGCTGGTTCCCTTTGCGATCGAGCGGGTGGACGTATTTGGGCCCTGCACGGCGCAGATGTATGCGCTGGTGCGCTTGCGCAATCCGGACGGCGCGGCGGTGCGCCTGCTCGACGCGCTCTTGTACGATGCCGACGGGAGCCTGCGCGTGCGCGTGCACGGCCTGGCGTCGCGCCCCATGCAGGCGCAGCCCGTCCCTGCGCCTCAAGCGCAGGCGCAATCCGTGGCGCCGGCGCTGCCGCAAGACGAGGAGGGCTTTGTGACCTCGCTGTTGGCGCCGTGCTGGGAAGCCTGCCCGCTGCCGGCCGGCGCCATGCTGCCGGCTGCGCATGAGCATGTGGGCGTGGTCGGCGGCAGCGCCGAGCAGCACGCCGCCATCGCCCAGCGCTACCGCCATACCCACGTGATGCGCCGCGATGCCGACGAGGACGTCGAGTCCATCGTCCAGAAGCTGGCCAATCTGCCCGCGCTCGACCATGTGATCTGGATCGCGCCCGATAGCGACCCTGGCCTCGCCCACGCCGAGCAGCTGATCGGCGACCAGGAGCGCGGCGTGCTGCAGTGCTTCCGCCTGGCCAAGGCCCTGCTGCAGGCCGGCTACGAGGAACGCGACCTGGGCTGGACCTTCATCACCGTGCTGGCGCAGGCGCTGCACGCCGGCCAGCACGTGCGGCCGTCGTTTGCCGCCGTGGCCGGCTTTGCCGGTTCGCTGGCCAAGGAGCGCGCCCACTGGCGCATCCGCGTGCTCGATCTCGAGGAGGACGGCGCGTGGCCTTTGGCCGACATGTTCCAGGTGCCGGCCGACGCCAACGGCGACGTCTGGGCGCAGCGCGGCAGCCTATGGTATCGCCACGTGCTGCTGCCCAGCGTGCCGGGCGCGAGCGAGGTGCAACTCTACCGGGAGGGCGGCGTGTATGTCGTCATCGGCGGCGCCGGCGGAATTGGCGTGAGCTGGAGCGAATGGATGATGCGCCGCTTTAACGCGCGCATCGTCTGGATCGGGCGCAAACCCATCGATGCGGCGATCCAGTCCAGCATCGACCGGCTGGCCAGGTTCGGCGTGGCGCCGGTGTACATCGCCGCCGATGCCGGCGACCCCCAGGCCCTGGCGGACGCCCACGCGCAGATCAAGCGCCGCTACGGGCAGATCAACGGCCTGGTGCACTCGGCCATCGTGCTGGCCGACCAGAGCATCGCCAGGATGAGCGAAGCGCGCTTTCGCGCGGGGCTGGCGGCCAAGGTCGACGTCAGCGTCAACATGGCGCGGGTGTTCGGCGCCGAGCCGCTCGACGTGGTGCTGTTCTTCTCATCGATGGTCTCGTTCTCCAAGGCGGCCGGGCAAAGCAACTACGCGGCCGGGTGCAGCTTCAAGGACGCGTTTGCGCGCCGGCTGGGCGCCGACTGGCCGTGCGCCGTCAAGGTCATGAACTGGGGCTTCTGGGGCGCAGTCGGCGCCGTGGCGGCGCCGGCCTACCAGCAGCGCATGGAAAGCCTGGGCGTCGGTTCGCTCGACAGCGAGGAAGCCATGGAGGCGCTGGCGGCGCTGGTCAATGGGCCGGCCGACCAGCTGGCCTTGATCAAGACCACCCGCGACCTGGCCATCGATGGCCTCGACCGGAGCGCCTTCGTGCGCGCCGCGCCGCGCGGACGGCCTTCGCTGATCCGGCGCGTGCGCGACCACGCCTATACCCGGCCTGAGCGTTCCGGCGGCGTGGCGCGCGCGCCCAGCGCCGGCGCCGCGGCGGCATCGCAGCCTTTGAACGACAACGCAGATTTTGTGGAATAAGCCAGCATGAGCACACACGAGTACGGAGACCGGTTCAGCGAAGCGCCGCTGTTCGCGCACGAGGGCATCAAGCCATCGTTCGCCGCCAAGCACCGGATGCAGGGCGAGATCGGCGATGCGCTGGCGGCCCTGCTGTGGGCCAGCCTGCGCGCGCTGGGCTTGTCGGCGGCGGGCGGTAGCATCGCCGAACTCGAGGAGCGCATCCTGGCCGGTCCCCTGTACCGCAAGTGGCTGCGCGAAAGCCTGCTGGAACTCGAACGCAGGGATTACCTGCGCATCAGCGGCGAGCGCTATCAGGCAGCCCGGGTGGACGCGGACGACCTGCAGGGCGCCTGGGCCGAGTGGGAGCGCCGCAAGGAGGACTGGTGCGCGCACGCCGACCTGCAGGCGCAGGTCGCGCTGGTCGAACAGACCATGCGCGCGCTGCCGGCCATCCTGGGCGCACGCCGCGCGGCCACCGACGTGATCTTCCCGGACTCCTCGCTGGCGCTGGTCGAAGGGGTCTACCGCCACAACGAGCTGGCGCGCCACTACAACGATGTATTGGCCGACATCGTCGAGCGCTATATCCACGAGTCGCTGGCATGGAACCCCTCGGCCCGCCTGCGCATCCTGGAAATCGGCGCCGGCACGGGCGGCACCAGTGCGGTGGTGCTGGAGAAGATCGCCTCCTACCGGGCGCACGTCGAGGAGTACTGCTATACCGACATCTCCCGGGCCTTCCTGCTGCATGCGGAGGAGCGCTTCGGCGCGGACCATCCATTCCTGAGCTACCGTCTCTTCAACGTGGAAGAGCCGCTGGCGCCGCAAGGCATTGAAGTGGGCAGCTTCGACATCGTCATCGCGGCCAATGTGCTGCACGCCACCCGCAACATCGCCAACACGGTGCGCAATGCCAAAGCCCTGTTGGCCGGGAACGGGCTGCTGGTGCTCAACGAGGTCAGTCGCAATACCCTGTTCGCGCACCTGACCTTTGGCCTGCTCGAAGGATGGTGGTTGTACGAGGATGCCTTCGTGCGCATCCCGGGCAGCCCCGCTCTGTCGAGCCAGGCGTGGCAGGCGGTCTTGGAGATGGAAGGCTTCCGCTCGGTGTTCTTCCCGGCCGAGAGCCTGCACGATCTCGGCCAGCAGATCGTGGTGGCCGAGAGCGACGGCATGGTGCGCCAGAAGGCCCCAACGCAGGCGCCCGCCGCGTCCGTGCCGGCGAGCCCGCGCGCGCCCATGGTGCAGGATTCTGCCGCCGCGCCGCTTCAGCCGCAGGCCACGCTGGCGGCGGCCGTGGCGTATTTCCGGAGTTTGGTGGCCGAGACGCTGAAGATGTCCAGCGCCGACATCGACCCGGCCGAGCCGCTCGAGCGCTATGGGCTCGACTCGATCCTGATCGTCAAGATGACCGGCAAGTTGAAGGACAGCCTGGGGCCGGTCAGCAGCACCCTGTTGTTCGAACATCAAAGCGTCAACGCGATCGCCCGCCATTTCCTGGCAACGAAGCAGGACGCGCTCACGCGCCTGCTGGGCCTTGCGGCCCCGCCGCCGGAACCTGTGCGCGTTCCCGAGGCCATTGCGATGCCTGCGCCCGCACCGGCGCCGGCCGCTCCGGCCACGCGCGACATTGCCATCGTCGGGCTGTCCGGACGCTATCCGCAGGCCGACACCGTCGAACAATTCTGGGCGCGGCTGCGCGACGGGATAACCTGCACCGGCGAGATCCCCGCCGAGCGCTGGGATTGGCGCCAGTATCATGCCGAGGAACGCGGCAGCAAGGACGGCAGCTACAGCCGCTGGGGCGGATTTTTGTCCGACGTGGACAAGTTCGACCCGCTGTTCTTCCGCATCACGCCGGCCGAAGCCGAAGCGATGGACCCGCAGGCGCGCCTGTTCCTGGAACAGGCCCACGCGTGCATCGAGGATGCCGGCTATACCCCGGCCAGCCTGTCCGTGGACGGCCGGGTGGGGGTGTTTGCCGGGGTGATGAACGCGCACTATCCGGGCGCCGCGGCCTATTGGTCGGTGGCCAACCGGGTGTCCTACCTGTTCGATTTCACCGGCCCCAGCATGGCCGTGGACACCGCCTGCTCGTCGGCGCTGACGGCCATTCACCTGGCCATCGAGAGCATCCACAGCGGCGCCTGCGATTGCGCCATCGCCGGCGGCGTGAACCTGATCCTGGACCCGCAGCACTACCTGGACCTGACGGCCATGAACATGCTGTCCTCCAGCGCGCAATGCCGCGCGTTCGGCGCGGGGGCGGATGGTTTCGTGGACGCCGAAGGCGTGGGCGCGGTGCTCCTCAAGCCCCTGGCGCAGGCGCGCCAGGACGGTGACCAGATCTATGGCGTCATCAAGGCCAGCATGCTCAACGCGGGCGGGCGCACCAATGGCTACACGGTGCCCAATCCGGCCGCGCAGGCGCGCCTGGTGGCCGAGGCGCTGACCCGTGCCGACGTGCCCGCGCGCGCGGTCAGCTACGTGGAAGCCCACGGCACCGGCACCGCGCTGGGCGACCCGATCGAAGTGGAGGGCCTGGCGCGTGCCTTTGGCCGCACCACCAACGCGACGCAGTTCTGCGCGCTGGGTTCGGTCAAGAGCAATATCGGCCACTGCGAAAGCGCCGCCGGCATCGCCGGCCTGACCAAGGTGCTGCTGCAGATGAAGCATCGGCAGCTCGTGCCCACCCTGCATGCCGAGCTAAGTAACACCGAGATTGATTTCAGCGCCACGCCGTTCTATCTGCAGCGCGAACTGGCGCCATGGACGCGGCCGCGCGTGCGGGTGGACGGCAAGGTTGTCGAGTACCCGCGCATCGCCAGCATTTCGTCGTTCGGCGCCGGCGGCGCCAACGCCCTGCTGGTGGTGCAGGAAGAGGTGCGGGAGGACGGGCACGCAGATGCCGGCGCAGTGGAGAAGGGCGCCGTGCTGGTGCCGCTGTCGGCCAAGGATGACGAGCGCCTGCGCGCGTACGCCGCCCGGCTGGCGGACGCGCTCGGGCGCGGCGCGCTGGCGGACCGGCGCCTGGCCGACATCGCCTACACCCTGCAGGTGGGACGCGAAGCGATGCCCGCGCGCCTGGCGCTGGTGGTCAGTTCGTGCGAAGAACTGGCCGGCAAGCTGGCGCGTTTCGCCCGCCACGATGGCGAGGCTGAAGCGCTGGCCGGCTGCCATCGCGGCACGGTCGGCCACCGTGTCGAGCGGGCGGACGTATTGGCCGCGCACGGGGCCGACGAAGCGCAACTGCGCCGCTGGACCGAGACCGGCGACCATGCCCGGCTGGCCGCATTGTGGGTGGACGGGGTGGCAGTCGACTGGACCGCGCTCAAGCGCTCCGGCCGGCCCCGGCGCATCAGCCTGCCCACCTACCCGTTTGCGCGCGAGCGTTACTGGAAAGCCGCACCGGCCGTTGCCCCCGCCGCTCCGGCCTCCGACAGCGTGTCCGCGCGCACCCGGCTGTTCGAGCCGGTCTGGGAACCCAGCCCGGTGGAAACAGGCCAGGGCGGCCACGACTTCACCGCCCGGCATCTGATCCTCTGCGACCTGGCGCAGGCGCCGGCCGACCTGCTCACGCGCGCGCTGGCTCCGACCAGCGTGGTGCGCATCGACGCCGGCACGGGTGGCCCCGACCAGCGCTTTGCCAGCGTGGCCGAACAGGCGTTCGACGCCGTGCGCGCGGTGCTGCGCGCCAGGACCCAAGGCCCGGTGCTGATCCAGATCGCGTTCGCCAGTGAGGGCGCCGACGCGCTGTTCGCCGGCCTGGACGGCCTGCTGCGCACCGCCGAACTGGAAAACACCCGCGTCGTCGGCCAGCTCATCGACGTGGGCGCGGGGCAGGACGGCGCCGCCATCGTCGAACAGTTGCGTCGCGAGGGCGCACAAGCGAGCGTGCGCCGCATTCGCTACCGGGACGGCGTGCGCGAAGCCGCCGGTTGGCGCGCGCTGCCGTTCATGGGCGCCCATGCGCCGGCGCCCTGGCGCCCCGATGGGGTCTATCTCGTCAGCGGAGGGCTGGGCGGGCTTGGCCTGCTGCTGGCCGCCGACATCGCCCCGCACCTGACGACCGGCGCGGTGGTGCTGGTGGGACGCTCGGCGCCTTCGGCGCGGGCGCGCGCCCGGCTCGATCGATTCGGTTCGCGCGTGGCTTGCCTGCAGGCCGACGTGGCCAGCCAGTCCGAGGTGAACACCCTGGTCGAGACCATCGTCCAACGGTATGGCAAGCTGACCGGCGTGATTCACGCGGCCGGCGTCACGCGCGATAGCGTCATGCTTAACAAGACGCTGGACGAGTGGCGTGCGGTGTACGCCGCCAAGGTACACGGGGTGGCATGCCTGGACGAAGCGACCGCCGGCCTGGCGCTGGATTTCTTCGCGCTGTTTTCATCCGCCGCGGCGGTGCTGGGCAATATCGGCCAGGCCGACTACGCCAGCGCGAATGGTTTCCTGGACGCGTATGCCGAATACCGCACGGGTCTCGCGCGGTCCGGACGGCGCCATGGCAAGACCGTGGCCATCGACTGGCCGCTGTGGCAGGACGGCGGCATGCAGCTGTCCGCCGACGTCGCCCAGGCGATGCGCGACACGCTTGGAGTGACGGCGCTGCCGACCCGGCACGGCATGCAGGCCTTGTACCAGGCGCTGTCCGGTGCGTCCACCCAGTTGCTGGTGATCGAGGGCGACCCGGACAAGCTCGCGCAGCGCCTGGCCCGCGCACCCGCGCCTGCAGCCGCGCCGGCCGGCGTCCAGCCTGTGGCGGCCGAGCCGCTGCGGCGTCGGGTGAGCGCTGCGCTCAAGGCCATGTATGCCGAGATCATCAAGCTCGACGCGGCCCGCATCGACGCCAGCGCGCCCCTCGAGAACTACGGTATCGATTCGCTGCAGATCGCGCAGATGAACAAGCGGCTCGACGCGCTGTTCGGCGAGGTGTCCAAGACCCTGTTCTACGAGTACCAGACGCTCGACGCGCTGGCGGCCTACCTGGCCGAAGCGTACGGTGCGGAATGCCGGGCGTGGCTGGGTGTCGAGGCGCCGATTCCGGTCTCGATTCCGGTCCCGCCGCCGGCTGCCGCACCGGTCCCGGTCGCGCCGACGGCCATGCCTACCGCCGTGCCTACCGCCGAACCGATCGCCATCATTGGCATGAGCGGACGCTATCCAAACGCCGCCGACCTTGGCGAGTACTGGAACAATCTGGCGGAAGGCAAGGACTGCATCAGCGAGATCCCCGCCGAGCGCTGGTCGCTGGACGGGTTTTTCGAACCCGACCGCCAGCGCGCGATCGCCCAAGGAAAAAGCTACAGCAAATGGGGCGGTTTCCTCGATGGCTACGCCGACTTCGACGCGGCCTTCTTCAATATATCGCCACGCGAGGCCTTGAGCATCGACCCGCATGAGCGGCTGTTCCTGCAGTCGTGCTGGGAAGTGCTGGAAGACGCCGGCTA
>JBKHWY010000165.1:0-8938 GCA_046566285.1 Gammaproteobacteria bacterium
GCCGGCGATGGTGCTGGTCCTGGCCGCGCTGGCGGCGCTGCTGGTGTGGCGCACCTCGGTGGCCAGCGCGGTGGCGCTGGCACTTGGCTTGTGGGTGCTCCTGGCCACCGTCGCTCACGTGGGGCAGCGGGTGGCGGGCGGAGACGGTTCGCTGGCGCGCCGCCTGCGCCGCCAGCCGCCGGGCTACTGGGGCATGATCGTTGCCCACGCGGGCGTGGCGGTGTTCACGCTGGGCGTGGCCCTGGTCAAGCAGGGCGAAAGCGCGCACGACCTGCGCATGCAGGTGGGCGAGACCCGCCAGGCCGGCGCCTACCAGCTGCGCTTCGTGGCGCTCGAGCGCGTGGACGGTCCCAACTTCCTGGCCGCACGCGCGCGCTTCGAAGTGACGGGCGGGGGCGAGGCGGCCACCGTGCTGCATCCGGAAAAACGCTTCTACCCTGTGCAGCAAATGCCGATGACGGAAGCGGCGATTGCGCGCGGCTTCACGCGCGACCTGTACCTGGCGCTGGGCGAAGCGGGCAAGGACGGCGCCTGGACGGTGCGCCTGCAGAACAAGCCGTTCATGAGCTGGATCTGGACCGGTTGCCTGCTGATTGGCGGAGGAGGGTTGCTGGCGGCGTCGGACCGGCGCTACCGGCGCCGCAAAGCAGCCAGCACGACTGCACCGGCGTTCGCTCCCGCACTGGCCACGGAGGCCGCATGAAGAAGGCCTGGATCATTCCGCTGGCGGCGTTCGCGCTGATCGTGGCCTTCCTGGCGGTCGGCTTGCGGCTCAAGCCCCAGGAGCTGCCCTCGGCCCTGATCGGCAAGCCGGCGCCGCCCTTCGTGCTGCCGCGCGTGGACGATGCGGCCAAGACCTTCGCCCCGGCCGAGATGCGCGGCAAGGTGTGGGTGCTGAACGTGTGGGCCTCGTGGTGCGCGCCCTGCCGCGCCGAGCATCCGGTGCTGCTGGAGTTCGCGCGCAAGGCGCGGGTGCCGATCGTGGGCCTGAACTACACCGACAAGGCCGAGGACAGCCGCAAGTGGCTGGCCGAGATGGGCGACCCCTACGTGGCCTCCGCCCTGGATGCCGATGGGCGGGTGGGGATCGACTATGGCGTGTACGGCGTGCCGGAAACCTACGTGGTGGACCGCCAGGGCGTGATCCGCTACAAGCACGTGGGACCGTTGACGCGCGCCGTGATCGACCAGACGCTGCTGCCTTTGATCCGGGAGCTCGATCATGCGTAGACTCTTGATCGCGTTGGCCCTGCTGGCCGGCAGCGCGCACGGCGCCGAACTCGATGAACGGGTGGACCGGCTGGCCAGCCAGCTGCGCTGCCTGGTGTGCCAGAACCAGACCATCGCCGACTCGACCGCGCCGCTGGCCGTGCAGTTGAAGCACGAGGTGCGCCAGCAGCTGGCCAGCGGACGCTCGGAGCAGGACGTGGCCGACTTCATGGTGCAGCGCTATGGCGACTTCGTGCTGTATCGCCCGCCGTTCAAGCCCGTGACCTGGCTGCTGTGGCTGGGCCCCGCGCTGCTGCTGGCCGTCGGCCTCACGGTGCTGTTCAGGCAGATCCGCCGCCAGGGCGACCCCGATGATGAGGAAGTGGAGGAGAGCGAAATGGAGCAGAGAGCATGAGCGCATTTTTGCTGTTCGCCGGCGCCATGCTGGCGGTCTCGCTGGTGTGGCTGCTGCCGCCGCTGCTGGTCAAGGGCGATGCGCGCCGCACGCATGCGGGCGTCCTTGGGCTGGGTGTGCCATTGCTGGCCTGCCTGCTGTACGCGATGCTGGGCACTCCGGTCGGCCTCTTGCCCCCGCCCGCACCAAGCGCGCCGGCGCCGCTGGCGTCCAGCGGCGGCATCGGCCAGGCCCAGATCGAAGCGATGGTGCAGCGCCTGGCCGACCGCCTCAAGCAGCAGCCGGGCGACGCCGATGGCTGGCGCAAGCTGGCGCGTTCGTACGAAACGCTGCGCCGCTTCGATGGCGCGGCCGACGCCTACCGTCATCTGCTGGCGCTGGAACCGGACAACCTGGATGCCCGCGTGGATTACGCGGTGGTGCTGGGCATGACCCTGGGCAGCTCGCTGGTGGGCGAACCGGAACGGCAGCTGCGCGAGGTGCTGGCGCGCGACCCCAACCACCTGCAGGCGCTGGCCCTGGCGGGCAGCGCGGCGATGGAGCGGGGCGACAAGGCCGCCGCCGTGGCGCACTGGAAGAAGATCGTGGCGCTGGCCCCCGGCGACGCCGGGCTGCGCCAGAGCATGGAAGAGAACATCGCCAACGCCAGCCGCTAGCCGCGGGCCACGCCGCTACGCGGTCCCCCCGTCCAGGCAGGCGCGCAGTTGGTCGATGGCGAACGGCTTCGCGAGGATGCGGTGCGCGAACGCCGGGCGCTCGCGCAAGGCTTCGCCAAGTCCAGTGGCCAGCACGACGCGCACTTCCGGCCGCCGCGCATGCACGTGCGTGGCCAGCGTCACGCCCGACATGCCGGGCAGGGTGACGTCGGTGAGCAGCACGTCGAAGCGGCCCTGCGTGAGGGGATCGAGCGCCGCTTCCGCGCTGGCGAAGCTCTCCACCTCGTAGCCCAGCATCGACAGCAGCTGGGCGCCGATCGCGCGGAAGTCCTCGTTGTCCTCGACGAAGGCAATGCGCGGCAGCGCCGCCACGTCCGGCTGCGCAGGCGCCGGCGCGGGCACGGCGCCCAGCAGGCTGCGGATCTTGTTGCCCAGCTGTTCGCGCCCATACGGCTTGCTCAGCAAATGCACGCCCGGATCGAGGCGGCCGCCATGCACGATGGCGTTCTGGGTGTACCCGGAGGTGAACAGCACCTTGAGGTCGGGCAACAGCTCGCAGGCGCGCCGCGCCAGTTCGGGGCTGCGCAATTCGCCCGGCATCACCACGTCGGTAAACAGCAGGTCCACGTGCACGCCGGTTTCCAGCAGCGCCAGCGCGGCGGCGGCGTGGTCGGCCTTGAACACCCGGTAGCCCAGGCCCTCCAGCATGTCCACCACGGTGGCCTGGACGGCCGCGTCGTCCTCCACCACCAGCACGGTTTCGCTGCCGCCTTGCACCGCCAGCGGGGCCGGCTCGGCCTGCAGCTGTTCGGCATCGTGGGTGCGTGGCAGGTAGATGCGGATGGTGGTGCCGTGTCCCGGCTCGCTGTAGATGCGGATGTGGCCATGGCTTTGCTTGACGAAGCCATAGGTCATCGACAGGCCCAGGCCCGTGCCCACCCCTTCCGGCTTGGTGGAGAAGAAGGGCTCGAAGGCTTTCTCGACGATGTCCGGTGTCATGCCGCAGCCGGTGTCCGACACCGCCAGCTGCACGAACTGGCCCGCGTGCAGGCCCGGTTCGCTGCGCACGTAGTCGTCATCCAGCTGGGCGTTGCCCGCTTCGATAGTCAACTGGCCGTTGCCGTCCATGGCGTCGCGCGCATTGATGGCCAGGTTCAGGATCACCTGTTCGAGCTGGTGCGGGTCCACCAGGGTGTTCCACAGGCCGCCGGAAATGACGATGTCGATATCGACCGCGTCACCCAAGGCGCGGCGCAGCATGTCGTCCATCGAGCGCAGCACCCGCCCGAGATTGGTGGGCTTGGGCTGCAAGGGCTGCTTGCGCGCGAACGCCAGCAGCTGCGCGGCCAGCTTGGCGCCGCGCTGCACGGCGCCCATCGCGCTGTCCACGCGCCGCACCACCTGCCAGGCGTGCGACTGTTCCTCGCGCAGCAGCTCCAGGCTGCCGCGCACCACCTGCAGCACATTGTTGAAGTCGTGCGCCACCCCGCCGGTGAGCTTGCCCACCGCATCGAGCTTTTGCGATTGCGCCAGCGCGCTGCGGGCTTCTTCCAGCGCACGCGCATGCTCGGCGGCGCGCGCCTCGGCCGCCTTGCGTTCGGACAGGTCGCGCAGGAAGGCGCTGGCGCCATAGCCGTCTTCCAGCTTCATGGGCGCGACCGACAGCTCGACCGGGATCTCGCGCCCGCTCGCGTGCAGGGCCGTGACTTCCACCCGGCTGTTGATCGAGCGCCCCGCGCCCGACTGCGCGAAGCGCGCAAAGCCGCCCGTGTGGCCGGCACGCTGCGCGGGCGGGACGATCAGCTCGGCCAGGTCGCGCCCGATCGCCTCCTCGGCGGGGAGGCCGAGCGTCTTCTCGGCCTGGCGGTTCCAGTCGGTCACCTTGCCCTCGGCATCGATGGCAATGAACGCATCGTTGGAATTGTCGAGGATGGAGCCGATGCGTTCGCGTTCGGTCACGATGTGGGAAATCAGCGGCCACACCCAGCGCCGCAGCAGCGTCACGCCGCCGGCCACGAACAGGGCGAGCGCCGCCACCAGCACCAGCAGGCGATCGCGCAGCGGCAGGTACAGGTCGCTGACATCGGTCTTGACGACCACGCCCAGGCCATATCGACCCACCGGCGCGTGGCCGGCCAGCACGGCGATCCCGCGCGCATCCTTGGTGCTGGCCGCGCCGGGTTGGCCGTCCAGCGCATGCGCGATCGGCAGGGCGGCGCCGTCGCGCGCGGGAAAACTGGCGCCATGGGGATGGGCGCGGCTGGGAAAGCAGGTGGCGCCGGCACCCTCGCGCGCGCACAGCAGCAGGTCGGTGCTGGCATGCGCGCGCCGGTAGGCGTCCAGCAGTGCGGTGAGCGCGTCCAGGCGCTGTTCGGTGACCGCGCTGGCGAAGCGATGGTTGGCGTCGCCCCAGACATGGGTGGCGCGCAGCACCAGGCCGTCGTCCCAGAACAGCTCGATGGTGTCGTCGCCCGCGCCGAAGGGCACGCGCAGGCCGCTGGCGCCGGCCGACAAGGTGCCGGTGCGGGCCAGCTCGCGCCCGAAGCCGTCGTGCACGCGCACGGCCAGGCCGGCGCGCGCGAACGCGCTGGCGGCGGTGGCAGCCACGCCATCCGGGCCGGCCAGGCGCGCCTGTCCCATCAGGTTCTCCAGGGCCGGGTGACGGGCCACGGCCGTCGAGGTCATGGCGGCCTGGTCGAGCAGCGCCTCGATGCCGCGCGCCGCCGTGGCGGCCGTGCTGGCGTGCGCCTGGGCGGCCGCGTGCTCGAAACTGTCGCGCAGCACGGCAAAGCTGGTCAGCCCGGTGGCCAGCGCAAACACGACCAGGAGGCCCACGGCCAGGCGGGTGATGCGGCCCGCTTCATCCTGCACCCGGCTGGGGAAGAAGGTGCGCACGCCGGCATACACGCCCCACATGCCCGCGCCGAGGGTGGTCATGCCCAGCGCCGTGAAGGTGGCCATGCGGTTCAGGCTGGCGATGCGGTACATGATGTCCAGGCCCAGCACGTAGCCGAGGAAGGCCGTCAGGCCGATCACGAAGGTCAGAAGCGCGAACAGGCGGCCCGCGGCCTGCACCGCGCGCCGGCCGGCGGTCTCGCGCAGCAGCAGGCCCATGCCGGCGAACAGAAAGCCAAGGCAGGCGTTGGGCGCGGTGCGTCCGGGCTTGGAATGGCCGTCGCCCAGGGCCTGGTGCACATGGGCCAGGTCGATGCGCAGGTCGATGTCGAACAGGTGTTCGGTGAGGATGGCCAGCGGCAGCACGACCAGCACGGCCGCCAGGGCGCGCGCCGGCGCCTGGCGCTCGCGTCCGGCCGCGTGCAGCAGCAGGCATACCCCGGCCACGCCGAACATCAGCGCCGTGTTGATGCTCATGGCCACGCTGCCGGGCGCCAAACGGACCAGTACGGGATTGCCGAGCACCCAACCGGTGAGGACGACCAGCGCCAGGCAGCAGAGCAGGGTGCCGGAAGGGCGCGTGATGCGGGAGCGGACGCGGGTCAGAGGCATGGGTTCCAGATTGCCAATAGATTTAATCTAAAGGCAACACTGTATGCACATAGCAATGGCCAGTCAAGCTGCACGCAGGCACAGCCGGTCGCCCGTGGGGCGACCGCAGGATGCCCGACACGTGCCTTACTTCGCGGCGAAGCAGTACAGCAGGCCCGCGCCGCCCGTGCTCACCAGGTTGGCCTGGCCGCAGCCACGGCTGGGGTGGGTCGAGTTCCACGAGGTGTTGCCGCCGCCGCTGCGGTCGAAGTGACCCAGCTGCGCCGAACCGTCGGCCGCGCTGCTCGTCCAGTTCTTGCAGGTGTGGTCGGCCGCATCCGTGTAGGCGGTGCCGTCCGGCTTGGAACCGGTCAGGATGTCGTGGGTGTTGGGCGGGGTCTGGGCGGTGTTCACCAGCTCGTTCTTCTCGTTGAACGCGGTGTTGCGCGACAGGTTGCTGCCCAGGCGCGCGTCTTCCAGCGTGTCGCCGTGCAGGTGGGCCACGTCGCGCGCGACGGCCTGGCCACGGGTGTTGTACCACGGGCCGGTGCCGATGCGGTCACGGGCGTTCACGGCCGGCTTGCCGTTGGCGGGCTGGGTGCTGAGGTAGGCGCGCCAGACGCGGTTGCCCGCGCCGACGCTCTCGGCCAGCTTCTGGCAGTGCGCATCCGCGCCTTCCAGGCCGCCCAGGTCGGCGCCTTTGCCCAGGCCCACGCTGGTGATGAAAAAGCCCAGCGGCTTGGTGGGGTCGGTCGAGCGTGCGGTGCTCTGCGCGGCCGGGGCGGCGGCAGGGGCGGCGGCCGGCGCCGGGGCCTGTGCATGCGCCAGCGTGGCGGACAGGGTGGCGGCGGCAAGGGCCAGGGAGCTGCGGCGAATCAGGGTTGACATGTTAAGGTCCTAGTTCTGGTTGCGAAAAGTCGGTTTAGTCTTTGCTCTTGAAGTCGTCGTGGCAGCCCTTGCAGGTTTTCTGCAGCGCGGCGAACTGGGTCTTCAGCGCGGCCACGTCGCCGCCCGGCGCCAGCTGGGCCAGCGCGGTGGCTTCCTTGGCGAAGGCCTGGCCGGCGGCGCCGAACTTGGCCGTGTCCTTGAATGCGGCCGGGGTGGTGGCGGTGTCATGCCAGCCCTTGCCGGTTTCGGTCGTGGCCGGGAACAGCGAGCCCAGGCCGCCGTTGGCGATCGCCGCGATGGTGTTGGCCGCGCGCTGCACTTCGTCCTTGTTGTACTGGCCGTCCAGCGACGCCTTGATGCGGCCGGCGTTCCAGGCCACGACCTGGAAGGCCGACTGGCGCCACTTGATCTGCTGCTCGGGCTTGGGGCCTTGCTGGGCCACGGCGGTGGCGGAACCGGCCAGCAGGACCACTGCCAGTGCCGGGGCGAGGATGTGATGGAGTTTCTGTTTCATCGTTTTCCATTCATGGGTGGGTAAAAAAACGGTACGCAAAACGGTACGCGGCCTAGCTCTTCTTGGCCGCCAGCTTCTGCACGGCTTCCAGCGCCTTGTCCACGTTGGCGGCCGGGTCGACCCCGCCCACGGTCGCGGCGATGCGGCCGTCCTGGGTGACGACAAAGGTGGTGCGCTCGGCGGCGTTGTGGTCGATCTCGATGCCGCGGGTGTCCTTGCGGCCGGCGGCGATCTCGCGGATCTGCAGGTCGAAGGACTTGGCGATGCTGCCATCGAGGTCGGCGGCCACGGGGAACTTGCCGGCGCAGAAGGCCGGGTCGGCGGAGAATTCGTTCAGGCGCTTGATGCTGTCCAGCGAAACCCCCACCACGGTGGCGCCGGCGGCGCGGAACGCGTCGATCTTCTCGGCGACGGTGTGGGCCTGGATGTTGCAGCCGTTGGTGAACGCCGACGGGTAGAAGTAGACGACCACCGGACCCTTTTTCAGCGCGTCCTTGAGCGAATACGAGAACGCCTTGCCGGCCTGCGAGGCCTGGGTCTTGAAGGCGGGAGCGCTGTCGCCTTCATGCAGGGCGGCGGCGGCGGGCAGGGCGACCGCTGCTGCGAGCAGCGTGGCGGTGAACAGGCGGTACATGGAACGGTGCATCTTGAAACTCCCAAAGTTGAATGTGCAGTGTGATGTGGGCGTGATGGTCAAAGCGAGGACAGGTAGCGCGCCAGCGCGGCGATCTCCGCCTCCGTCAGCGCCTTGGCCTGCTGGTTCATGACGCCGCCCGGACTGTTGGTGCGGGTGTGGGTGCGCCACTCATGCAGCTGCTGCATAAGATACGCCTGTCCTTGCCCCTTGAGCACCGGTCCCGCCGCGCCCCCGCCGGCGCCGTTGGCGCCATGGCAGCTGGTGCAGGCCACCAGGCCGCGCGCGGCGTCGCCCTGCTCGAACAGGCGCTGGGCGGCGGGGTCAAGTGGCAAACCCGCTGTCCCCTTGCGCACCGGCTCGGCGGCGAAATACGCGGCGATGTCCAGCAGGTCGGCGTCATCGAGCGACTTGGCCATCATGGTCATGAATTCGTGCTTGCGCGCGCCGTTGCGAAAATCCCTGACCTGCTTGACCAGGTAGTCGGCGTACTGGCCGTCCAGGCGCGCGAACTTGCCATCCATGCCCTGGCTCAGGCCCTGGCCCGCGCCGGCTTCGCCGTGGCACTCGAGGCAGCGTTCGGAGTCGGCTTTTTCCTTGCCCAGTACGGCATTGCCAGCCGCTGCGTGCACTGCCATGGAGGCAGGCAGCAGCAGGCTGGCAAGGACACACAGGGTGACTCGTTTGAACGCGCGTGGCGCTAAAGCGGGTGAAGCGATGAAGATGACTTGCTCCTTCTTTGTTAACTTGCCCTTTTGCGGCTTGCTCGTTTACGGCTTACTCTTTTTTATAGAACGTGTGGCAGGTGCGGCAGGCGCGCGACAGCGTGGTCGAGGCGTTGGACGCTTCGCCGAAATTGCCCGCGCCGACCAGGCCGACGATCTGAGTGGACAGGTCGCGGCTCTGGCGCGCCAGCTCCACCGCGCTCAGCCCGTCGCCAGCGGTGCTCACGTCGTAGCCGGCCCGTTCGAGGTACGTCGTGACGGTGCCCGCCAGGACCGGCTCGTCCTCGACGACGAGGACGAGTTCCCGGCCGCGCTGCTCGGAGGCGGGCGCCGCCTCTTCTGCGGCCTTCGCCGGCCGTTCCGACTGCGGCAGGTAGATGCGGAAGGTCGTGCCGCGGCCCGTCTCGCTCT
>JBKHWY010000166.1:0-8852 GCA_046566285.1 Gammaproteobacteria bacterium
CTGGCCACGCGTACTTCGAAGAACTCATCCAGGTTATTACTGACGATGCACAGGTAACGCAGACGTTCCAGGAGCGGAATGCGCTCGTCCTCGGCTTGCGCCAGGACGCGGCGGTTGAACTGCAGCTGCGATAACTCGCGGTCGAGAAAGATCGCCGCTTTGCTCATTTCAGCGGTGGGTAACGTTTTCATTCAGGCTTCTCTTGGCGGTATGAACATATTGTTTTCCGCGAAGCATACCTGGGGAATGTGACAACTGTATGACAGTCAATATTACGTTCATGACATGGTCTAAGGGCGTCCATAGAGTAGCACGCCATAGGGAAAACCCGCGTTACACAAAAATTTCATTTCCAGTTGTTAATGTCATAAACCGGTCATATTTCGTCCGTAGACTGCGCAGCAATTCATGTTGTTCAACCACCAAGGAATTGAAATGCGTATGAAACATCTTCTGGCTTCCATCCTCGTCGGCGCCTCGGCCCTGATGGCGATGTCTTCCTCGATCGCGGCCGACATCACCGGCGCCGGCGCCACCTTTCCGTACCCGGTGTACGCGAAGTGGGCCGAGTCCTATAAGAAGGCAACCGGCAATGGCTTGAACTACCAGTCGGTGGGTTCGGGCGCCGGCATCAAGCAGATCAAGGCCAAGACCGTGGACTTCGGCGCGTCGGACAAGCCGCTGCCGGTCGAGGAATTGAACGAAGCGGGCCTGATGCAGTTCCCGGCCATCATGGGTGGCGTGGTCACCGTGGTGAACCTGGACGGCATCGCGCCTGGCCAGCTGAAGCTGACCGGCCCGGTGGTGGCCGACATCTTCCTGGGCAAGGTCACCAAGTGGAATGCACCCGAAATCGCCGCCCTGAACCCGGGCGTCAAGCTCCCGGATGCGGAGATCACGGTGGTGCACCGCGCCGACGGTTCGGGCACCAGCTTCCTCTTCACCGACTATCTGTCGAAAGTCAGCCCCGAGTGGAAGAGCAAGGTGGGCGCGGATGCGGCCGTGAAGTGGCCGGTGGGCGTGGGCGGCAAGGGCAATGAAGGCGTGGCCGCCAACGTGCAGCGCGTGCGCGGCGCCATCGGCTATGTGGAATGGGCCTACGCCAAGAAGAACAAGATCGCCCACACCCAGTTGAAGAACAAGGACGGCGCCTTCCTGCAGCCGGACGACGAGAACTTCAAGGCCGCTGCCGCTTCGGCCGACTGGGCCAGGACCCCGGGCTTCGGCATCGTGCTGACCGACCAGGCCGGCAAGAACAGCTGGCCGATCACGGGCGTGTCCTACATCCTGATGCACAAGAACCAGGCGGATGCGGCCAAGGGCAAGGAAGTGCTGAAGTTCTTCGACTGGGCGTTCGCCAATGGCGATGCCGCCGCAGTGGAACTGGACTACGTGCCGCTGCCCGATTCGGTCACCAAACTGGTCGCCAATGCCTGGAAGGCCAACCTGAAGGATGCCTCGGGCAAGGCGCTCTGGTAATCAAGCCCTTCCTGTCAGTTTGACCCAAGACGGAGGCAGGCTCACAGCTTGCTTCCTCTCTCGCCCACCCAAGGCACACCCAAGAGAAAACGATGAGCGCACATCCATCCGTCACCATGGATCAGATCCAGCCCACCGCCATGCAGCAAGCCGAACTGGCGGCGCTGCACTCGACCATGCGCACCCAGCGCATCCAGGATTTCATCTTCCACAAGGTGACGTTGCTGTTCGCGCTGTCGGTGCTGCTGGTTTTGGTCGGCATCATCGCCTCGCTGGTGATCGGCGCGGCGCCGGCCTTCCGCGAGTTCGGCCCCGCCTTCATCACCACCGTCGAGTGGGACCCGGTCAACGACAAGTTCGGCGCCATGATCGCCATTGTCGGCACCCTCGTCACCTCATTCATCGCCTTGCTGATCGCCTTTCCGGTCAGCTTCGGCATCGCCCTGTTCCTGACCGAGATCTGCCCCGTGTGGCTGCGCCGCCCGATGGGCACGGCGGTGGAACTGTTGGCCGGTATCCCCTCCATCATCTACGGCATGTGGGGCCTGTTCGTGTTCGCGCCCCTGTTCGCCGACCATGTGCAGCCGCTCTTGAAGTCCACCCTGGGCCAGCTGCCCTGGATCGGCCAGCTGTTCAACGGCCCCGTGATGGGCATCGGCATCCTGACGGCCGGACTGATCCTGGCCGTGATGATCATCCCCTTCATCTCCTCGGTGATGCGCGACGTGTTCGAGATCGTCCCCGCCGTGCTGAAGGAATCGGCCTATGGCCTGGGTTGCACCAAGTGGGAGGTGGTGCGCAAGGTCGTGCTGCCGTACACAAAGACCGGCGTGGTCGGCGGCGTGATGCTGGGCCTGGGCCGCGCGCTGGGCGAAACCATGGCAGTGACCTTCGTCATCGGTAACGCCAACGAACTGTCCAAGTCGCTGTTCTCGGCCGGGAACAGCATTTCCTCGACCCTGGCCAATGAATTCGCCGAAGCCCAGTCGACGCTGCATACCTCGTCGCTGTTCGCGCTGGCCCTGATCCTGTTTGCCATTACGTTCATCGTGCTGTCGGCCGCCAAACTGATGCTGGCGGGGATGTCGCGCAAGGAAGGTGTGAAATGACCGCTGCTACGCCAAACCCTCCCATGAACAACACCGCGTTCGCCCAGCGCGCCACCGACCGCAAGAACCGCGTGTATCAGCGCCGCCTGCTGACCCATCGCATCGGCATCGCCCTGTCGATCGCCGCCATGACGGTGGGCCTGGCCTTCCTGCTGTGGATCCTGGCCACGCTCTTGACCAAGGGCCTGGGCGCACTGTCGCTGCCGATGTTCATGGCCGACACCCCGGCGCCGGGCAGCGAAGGAGGAGGGCTGCGCAATGCCATCGTCGGCAGCCTGATGATCGTCGGCCTGTCCACCCTGGTGAGCACGCCGATCGGCATCTTCGCCGGCATTTACCTGGCCGAGTACGGCCACACCAACAAGTTCGGCCAGCTGACCCGCTTCGTCACCGACATCATGCTGTCGGCGCCGTCGATCGTGATCGGCATGTTCGTGTGGGCCATGTACGTGCACGCGGTCGGCCATTATTCCGGCTACGCCGGTTCGATTGCGCTGTCGCTGATCGCCGTGCCGGTGGTGGTGCGCACCACCGACAACATGCTGCGCCTGGTGCCCAACAGCCTGCTGGAAGCGGCCTTCGCGCTGGGCGCGCCGCGCTGGAAGGTGGCGCTGATGGTGCGCCTGCGTGCCGTCAAGGCCGGTGTGGTCACGGGCGTGCTGCTGGCTGTGGCCCGCGTCTCCGGCGAGACGGCACCGCTGCTGTTCACGGCGCTGAACAACCAGTTCTTCAGCGCGGACATGAACAAGCCGATGGCCAACCTGCCATACGTGATCTACCAGTTCGCGATGAGCCCTTACGACAACTGGCGCGAGCTGGCCTGGGCCGGCGCGCTGCTCGTCACCTTCTCCGTGCTGGCGCTGAACATCATCTCCCGCACCTTGTTCACGCAAAAAATCCCTAATTGAGCCCGGCCATGCTGAACCACACCGAATCGAGCCCGAACATGAACATCAACGTAAACAAGGCAGCACCAGCGGCCGTCCTGACGTCCCGCCCGGCCAGCAAGATCATCGAGATCAAGGGCCTGAATTTCTACTACGGGAAGACGCGCAGCCTGTCCAACGTCAACCTGGACATCCACGAGAAGCAGGTGACCGCCTTCATCGGCCCGTCCGGCTGCGGCAAGTCGACCCTGCTGCGCACCCTGAACCGCATGTACGACCTGTACCCGGGCCAGCGCGCGGAAGGGGCCATCCTCTACCGCGGCCGCAACATCCTCGAACAGGGCCACGACGTGAACATGCTGCGCGCCAAGGTGGGCATGGTGTTCCAGAAGCCGACGCCGTTTCCCATGTCGGTGTACGACAATATCGCCTTCGGCGTGCGCCTGTACGAAGACCTGTCCAAGGGCGCGATGGACGAGCGCGTGGAATGGGCGCTCAAGAAAGCCGCGCTGTGGGGTGAGGTCAAGGATAAGCTCAACAAGAGCGGCCTGTCGCTCTCGGGCGGCCAGCAGCAGCGCCTGTGCATCGCGCGCGGGGTGGCCGTCAAGCCGGACGTGCTGCTGCTGGACGAGCCCACCTCGGCGCTGGACCCGATTTCGACGTCCAAGGTGGAAGAGCTGATCAGCGAACTGAAGCAGGATTACACCATCGCCATCGTCACCCACAACATGCAGCAGGCCGCGCGCTGCTCGGACTACACCGCCTACATGTACCTGGGCGAACTGGTCGAGTTCGGCGAGACCGACCAGATCTTCATGAATCCGGCGCGCAAGGAAACCCAGGACTACATCACCGGCCGCTTCGGCTGAACAACGAACTAACGGATAAGCGAAAAACGGAGAACCGCATGATCGGCGAGCATTCATCCAAACAATACGACCATGAGCTGGAAACCATTCGCTCGAAGGTGCTGCTCATGGGCGGTATCGTCGAGAGCCAGTTCAACGATGCGCTCACGTGCTTTCGCATCGGCAACCTCGAACGGGCCGAGCGCGTCATCGCCTCGGACGACGAGGTCAACCAGCTGGAAGTGGCGCTGGACGACGCCTGCAGCCACCTGATCGTGCGCCGCCAGCCCACCGCCAACGACTTGCGCACGGTGATGGCCACCATCAAGGTGATCACCGACCTGGAACGCATCGGCGACGAAGCGGCCAAGATCGCGCGCACGGCCAAGAGCCTGCACGGACGCGGCGCCGTCAACATCAATCACTACGAGATGGTGCGGGCCATTGCCACCTCCGCCTCGGACATGCTGCACGACGCCCTGGACGCGTTCGCCCGACTGGATGGCAAAGAGGCGCGCGAGCTGATTGCCCAGGATGCCGTGATCGATCACGAGTTTCGTTCTATCATGCGTAACTTGATCACATTCATGATGGAAGACCCGCGCACGATCTCGTCGGCGCTCGATACCCTGTGGGTGGCGAAAGCCATCGAACGCATCGGCGACCACGCGAAAAATATCGCCGAGTACGTCATTTATGTGGTCGAAGGCAAGGACATTCGCCACAGCAAGAGTCCCGTGGCACAGGATCAACCCGCAATCGAATAACAATGCCCGCTGATAAAACGACCGTACTGATTGTTGAAGACGAACCAGCGATTGTCGAACTGGTCACCTTTTCCCTGCGCGAGTCCGGCTGGACCGTGGTGGCGGCCGCCAGCGCGACCGAAGCCTGGGATTGCATCGCCCGCCGCACCCCGCATCTGATCCTGCTGGACTGGATGCTGCCGGACATGACCGGCCTGCGCCTCTTGGCGCGCATCCGCGCCGACCGCCAGTTCGCCGACATTCCCGTCATTATGCTCACCGCCAAGAGCATGGAAGAAGACAAGATCGCCGGCCTGAACAATGGCGCCGACGACTATGTCACCAAGCCGTTTTCGCCGCGCGAACTGCTGGCGCGCGCCAAGGCGCTGCTGCGCCGCAAGGCGCCCGAGCATGCGCAATCGTTGATGAGCGCAGGGCCGGTCACGCTCGACCCGGTCAGCTGCACGGTGGCCATCGACAGCCAGAAGATCGACATGGGCCATGCCGAATTCAAGCTGCTGAAGTTCTTCCTGGCCCACCCGGAGCGGGTGTTTTCGCGCAGCCAGCTGCTCGACAAGGTGTGGGGCGACCATGTCGTCATCGAGGAGCGCACCGTGGACGTGCACGTGCTGCGGCTGCGCAAGGCCCTGAAGGAATACGAAAAGCTGATCAAGACGGTGCGCAGCGTCGGCTACATGCTGAGCGAGAAGTAAGCCGCCAGCGACCCTGTGAATCTATGAATCCCAAACTGCTGTTCTGGGTTCCGGCCCTGCTGCGCCTGACGGTGATCCTGTCCGGTTCCCTGGTGATGTGGTGGATGTTCGGCATCGTGGCCGGGCTGACGCTGGCGTTTTTCTCCGTGCTGGCGCTGCTGATGGTGCAGCTGTCCTACCTGGTCCAGCTGTGGCAGTGGCTGGACGCGCCCACCAGCGACGAGCTGCCGGACGGCTGGGGCTCATGGACGGCGATCTTCGCGCGCCTGTACAAGCTGCGCCGCGACGACGAGCGCAACCAGGCGGAATTGACCGAATGGCTGGCGCGCTTCCGCCAGGCCATGCACCTCCTGCCCGACGGCGTGGTGATCATGGACGACGTGCTGTTCCTGGAATGGGCCAATCCGGCGGCCGAACGCCACCTGGGATTGACCCTGGAGCGCGACAAGGGCATGCGCGTGACCAACCTGATCCGCCATCCCGACTTCATCGACTACATCATCCTGGGCCGCTACGAGAACCCGGTCACGCTCACGCTGCGCGACCGCAAGCTGATCTGCCAGATCATCCCGTTCGAGAACCGCCGCCAGATTCTGGTCACGCACGACATCACCGAAACCGAGCGGATCGAGGAAATGCGGCGCGACTTCATCGCCAATGCCTCGCACGAGTTGCGCACGCCGCTGACCGTGATCGTGGGCTTCCTGGAGATCGCGTCCAGCGAAATGAAGCTCGATGCCGCCACCCGCAGCGCCCACCTGAAGCTGATGACCGAGCAGGGCCACCGCATGCAGCGCCTGATCGAAGACATGCTGACGCTCTCGCGGCTGGAGTCGGCCGACTACCCGCTGCGCAGCGAGCGCATCGACATCAATGCGCTGGTGGACGAGGTGCTGGAAGAGGCGCGTGCGCTCTCGGGCGGCAAGCACACCATCAGTGCCAGCGTGACGGCGCCGGACATGCGCGGCAGCATCGAGGAGATCCGTTCGGTGTTCGGCAACCTGGCCTCGAACGCGGTGCGCTATACGCCCGAAGGCGGGACTATTCACCTGGCGTGGGAAGATGCAGGGGAAGGTCCGTGCTTTGCCGTCACCGACACCGGCATTGGCATCGGCCAGGCGCATATCGCACGCCTGACCGAGCGCTTCTACCGGGTCGACAAGAGTCGCTCGCGCGAGACCCAGGGCACCGGCCTGGGCTTGGCCATCGTCAAGCACGTGCTGCTGCGCCATGGCGGCACGCTGGCCATCCGCTCCGAACCGGGCAAGGGCAGCACCTTCATTGCGGCGTTTCCGAAGGCGCTGGCGCTGGATTAACCCGGCGCGGCCGGGCGTTCCTGGAGCCCGGCAAGGCCCTGTCGCATCGGCACCTCAGCGTATTGACTGGTCGCAATAAATAGATATCAAAAGAAATATTCCCTGATAAACTACTGGAATCGGAACCGGGCGCATGGGTGCGTGCGCCCGTCACGGCTCGTGTCCCCCAGCGGTTCAGGAAGATGACAGAACACCAAGTAGACAAATCGGAACTGCGCGAGCGCATGCTGTTCGATCTGGGCAGCCAGAATGTGATCAGCCTGGTCGTGTATCCGGTCGTGTGGCTGGTGCTGGTGCTGCGGGGTGGGCTGATCGACTCGGCGCCGCGGTTTTTCTGGCTGAACCTGGGCGCGCTCGCGCTGACGACCTGTTTCCGCCTGTTCGTGTATGTGGGCATGCGCCGGCGCCAGAAGGGCGAGGCCGTCCTGTTGCGCCGCCTGCTGATCTTCACCGTGCTGTTCAACGCGGCGCACTGGAGCGCGATGACGATCTGGTCGCTGCTCGACCCGACGCTGGAAGTGATCCGCATCGGCATGATGCTGGTGGTCACCGGCATGGCCGGCAGCGGGACTTTCGCGGTGGCCTTCATCACGGCGCTGCGGGTGTACTTTCCCATCATCCTGCTGGTGCCGGCGGGGGTGACCATGCTGTGGTCGGACGCGTCGGTCGAGCGCACCTGGGGCGGCCTGTGCTTCGCCTTCTGTGCCTATGTGCTGCTGTCGGCCTACCGGCGCCAGCAGGACTATATCGCCGCGGTCAGCACCACCTTGCTGCTGGAGCAGCGCACCGAAGAGCTGGAACAGATCAGCTTTACCGATGCGGTCACTGGCCTGCACAACCGCACCTATTTCGATACCCACCTGGAGTTGGAATGGAAGCGTGCCCATCGCCAGCAGTATCCGCTCTCGCTGCTGACCATCGACCTGGACCGCTTCAAGCACATCAACGACCGCTATGGCCATCCGGTGGGCGACCGCTGCCTGCAAGCCATGGGCGCCTGCCTTGCGCGCACCCAGCGCCGCGCCGGCGACGTGCTGGCGCGCATGGGCGGGGATGAATTCGCCGTCCTGCTGGTGAACGCCGATGCCGAGGCCGCGCGCAAGGTCGCGGGCGCCCTGTGCGATGAAATCCGCGCACTGGTGTTCACCGAGCAAGGGCACCAGCTGCCCCTGACGGCCAGCGTGGGCATCGCCACGGTGATCCCCCGCTGCGCCGAGCTGGAAGGAGCGCAGAAGCTGGTCAACAGCGCCGACAGCGCGCTGTATGTCGCCAAGGCCAACGGCCGCAACCAGTGGCAGGCGGCGGCCTGAACCCAGGCCGGCTCGCCGTGCTCGGCTGCGCCGGCGATCCGCTTTGCATTACAATCGCGTTCGGCTGATATTGCCTACGATATTGCCTCCTCTACCGAACCTGACCGTATCCATGCTCTCACGCCGCACCTCCCTGATCGCCCTCTCGCTCATCCTGGCCGGCTGCGGCTCCGATGGACCCAAGCAGCCCGCCGACACCTCTGCCGCCCACCAGGTCGCCGTTCCGCCCCCGGCCCCGGTGCCGAAAAAAGTGCGCATCGGCCTCGCCCTGGGCGGCGGCGCGGCGCGCGGCTTTGCCCACATCGGGGTGATCAAGGCGCTGGAGGCCCAGGGCATCTATCCGGAAATCGTGGTGGGCACCAGCGCGGGCAGCGTGGTGGGCGCGCTGTATGCGGCCGGGAACAATGGCTTCGCCCTGCAGAAGACCGCCATGGAGATGGACGA
>JBKHWY010000167.1:0-5684 GCA_046566285.1 Gammaproteobacteria bacterium
CGGGTTGTGCGACTCCAGGCTGCCCTTCTCGTAGGAAGCGTTCACCGTCGTGGATGCCTTGGTTTCCAGCGGGCGGGCGGTGCGCAGGTCGACCGTGCCGCCGATGCCCATCGCGCCGAGGGTGGCGTCAGGCGCCTTGTACACCACCGCGCCGCTCATGATCTCTGCCGGATACAGGTCGTATTCCACGCCGCGGTTGTTGCCGATGCCCAGCAGCTCGCGGCCGTTGAGCGTGGTGCCCACGTAGTCTTCCTTGAAGCCGCGCACCGAAATACCGCTGGTGCGGCCCGCCTTGCGCTCGCCTGCCAGGCCGGGGATGCGCGCCAGCGTCTCGGCAATACTCGTGTCCGGCAGCTTGCCGATGTCCTCAGCGTTCACGGCCTCGACGATGGTCGAGCTGTTTTTCTTGAGGGATTGGGCTTGCATCAGACTGGCGCGGAAGCCCGTCACGGTCACAACCTGGGTGTCCTGATTGGTCGCTGCGGTCGCTTCCTGCGCTTGAGAAGCGCCGCTCGCTACGAGCAGCGACACCGCGCAAGCGATCGCGGTCGGCCGGAGCATGCGTGGTTCGGTGAATGAACGCAGCGAATGGCGAGTTGCAAGCGATGTCGCCAGCGCGGATTTGTTAGGTTTTTCTTGATTCAAAATTCGTCTCCAAAGGAACGGGCGGAAATACGTGCCTGCCCGTCGCAGGCCATAAGATTGTTGCTAGTGCACGTAGGAAAACAACAATACATCAGAACACAATCGTTTGCGTTAAATTTCTCGTAAGTTTGTTGCAAAACAACGACATGGCCTCTGCGGCATACTTGACGACGGGTTTGCGGCAGTCAGGTCATGATACCGGTGTCATCCGGGCAGTGAGTTTGTTGACGAAATCGATTGCCTCAGCGTCGGCGGCTTTGTCCCTGCGCCGCCATGTAGCAAAACAACAAAGGATGGTTCTCGCGAGGAAACATGGCGGCTGCCCCTGCAGCACCAGGCTGTTCCAGTTTGCCGCGCATCAAAGTTTCCTGGCAGCATGTAGATACAGTACGGCTATTGAATTCCATGGAGAAACACGATGACGTTGCTGCGGCAGCCCGGCCTGCACGGTCCAGACGGCCAAGCGCCCGGGACCCGTTGCCAAGCCTCATCAAGGACCCGGCAGGGCGGCGTGGTCGCGGTCATCTTTGCTGTCACGCTGTCGGTCATCTTTGCCATGGTCGGCCTCGCGATCGACCTGTCCCGGGTGTACAACCGCAAGGCTGAATTGCAGGGCGTTGCCAAGGCCGCGGCCTTGGCGGCGGCGCGGCAACTGGACGGCACGGCGGCAGGCGTCAAGGCGGCTGTGAACGCGGCAGCATCGGTGGTCGGCAGCGCCAAGTATGAATACAACAGCACGTCCGTCGCGTGGTCCGAGTCCGCGCTGCAATTCAGTGCCTCGGCGCCGCCGAGTGCGGCCTGGATGGACGCTGGATCGGCGCAGGCAGCCCCAGCGCGCTACTTCTACGTGAAGGTGGACTTGGGCGAACTGGACCAGGACCTGGGCACGGTGCATACGCTTTTCATCAAGGCGCTGTCCCCTCAGTTGGCCACCGTCAAGATGAGCGACATGGCCATCGCTGGGCGCAGCGCGATCGATGTCACCCCGCTGGCCATTTGCGCCCTGTCGCCCGCCCGCGCGGCGGCACGCACCAACCCCGGCCCGGTTCCCAAGGTCGAACTGGTTGAATTCGGGTTCCGGCGTGGCGTCAGTTACGATCTCGTGCAGATCAATCCGGGCGGCAGCGCCGGACAGACTTTTATTGTCGATCCGATTTCGCCGCCGGGCACGGTGGGCAAGGTGAGCAACACCACGCCGGGCGTGGCTGGATCGTTCGTCTGTGCCGGCAAGATGTGGATGCCTTACGTGGGCGGAGGCGCCATCAGCGTGGCCAGTCCGTTTCCCCTGGCGGCCTTGTATCCGCACCTGAACTCCCGCTTCGGACAATACGGCGGCGGGACCTGCAAGGCGAACGGCTCGCCGCCCGACTTCAACATCAAGTCCTACACCTACAACGGCGGCACCCCATGGATGAGCATTACGCCGGCCGGGCAGACGGCCGCCTCGCTCAATTCGGCGGGCAAACTGTGGACGGCCGCCGATCCCGATCCTGCCCCCGCCGGCAACACCCCGGCCATGTACGGTCCCCTGTGGAGCTATGCCCGCGCGGTGCCGTTTTCCGAGTACAAGGCCGGGGAAGCCGAACCGGCCAAGGGATACACGCCGTTCTCGACGAGCGACTGGCCAGTCCTGTACAAGGCGGGCACGGCGGCACTGGCGAGCTACCCCATCTCGGCGCTCGCCAACACGCCTTACCTCGCTTCATCGGGAAGCAATTTTCTCGCGCCCTCCGGCCCGGAGAAGGCCGTTGCAAAACGTGGCCGGCGGGTGCTCAACATTCCGCTGCTGGCCTGTCCGGTGGCCTCGGGCGCGCTGGCCAGCGCCACCGTCCTTGGCATCGGCAAGTTCTTCATGACCGTACCTGCGACGTCGACGAGCATTGTCGGCGAGTTTGCCGGGGCAATGGACAATGCCCCCGGCGGAAGTGTGGAGCTGCTATGAACCGGCGTGGCGCGAGCATCAGGAAATGGCAATCGGGCGTGGCCGCCGTCGAGCTGGCGATCGTGCTGCCGCTCCTGATGGTGATCCTGATGGAAGTGGTGTTTTTCGGACGGCTGTTGATGGCCTACACGGTGGTGCAGAAGTCGGCCCAGGCCGCGGCCCGCTACATGTCGATGGTACGGGTCGAGGAAATGAAGTCGCGCGACCTCTCGACGGCCGCCAGCAATGCCGGGATCAACATCGCCCACACCATGCTGGCGGACCTGCACTTGAATGGCGCCGAGCTGATCGACGTCCAGTGCGATACCGTCACCTGCGGCGGTGGATCGCAGCTGCCGCAGGAGGTGCGCGTCACCATTCGATGCTGGCTGACGGACGACATCTTCAACTGGGTGGCGACGGGCGATTACGGCCTGAAGATCACCGCCCAGGTCACGATGAAATACATCGGTTACTGACAACATCGATTACTGACACAGAGGTACGGACATGCACAGCATGCGATTGCGTTCATCCAGGCAGCGTGGCGTGATGGCGGTGGAGCTCGGCTTGATCTGCATGATCATGTTCGTCATGATCTTCGGGACCATCGAGGTGGCGCGTGCCGTGTACCTGTTCAATACGCTGCAGGAATCGACCCGGCGTGCCGCCGCGCTTGCGGCCGTGACCAACTTTGCCGACTCCTCGAAGATGGCGGTGGTGCGGCAGAGTGCGATCTTTCGCGACAGCCCGGGCGCCCTTCAGCTGGGCACGCCGATCACCGATGAGCAGATCGCCATCGATTACCTGGCCGAAGTGCGCGGCAATGGCGGTGAACTCACCATGCAGCCGATCGCAACCGGGGACCTGCCATCCTGCCCGGCGCGCAATCGCGAGATCTGCATGGCCGACCCCAACGATGCGCGCTGCATCCGCTTCGTGCGCGTGCGCATCTGCCAGGCCGGCGGCAACGGTGCGTGCACGCCGGTACCGTATGAGCCGGTCACCGGCCTGATCAAGTTTCCCGCCCATCTGCCCACCTCGACCACCATTGCGCCGGCCGAATCGCTCGGCTTCGTGTTGAAGTCGACGCCTTGCTGAGGATGCGAGCGCGCGCCTAGGCCTGGTGCACGTAAGTCCCGGGCGCATCGCGTCCCTTGATGGGCGCCGGCGGCGCCACCCGCGCGCCGGCGCGTTCCTCCAGCCACTCCGCCCACACGGGCCACCAGCTGCCGTCGTGCTGCTCGGCCTCCGCCTGCCAGATGTCCGGATCGAGATAAGGCGCATCATGCGCGTGCGTGGCCACCTGGTAGGTGCGCGAGCGCGTGCCTGGCGCCGCGACCACCCCGGCGTTATGGCCGCCGGAGGTCAGCAGAAAGGTGACCTCGGTTTCCGTCAGCGGGATGATCTTGTAGACCGATCGCCAGGGCGCCACATGGTCGGTGAGGGTGCCCACGGCGAATACCGGGATGTGGATGTCGGTCAGCGCCACCGGGCGGCCTTCGACGATGTAGCGCATGCTGGCCAGGCTGTTGTTCAGGAAGAGCTTGCGCAGATACTCCGAATGCATGCGGTAGGGCATGCGGGTCGTGTCCGCGTTCCATGACGCCAGGTCGTTGTCGCGCTCGGGAATATCGAGCAGATAGTGATGCTGGCGGCGCGACCAGATCAGGTCGTTCGAGCGCAGCAGCTGGAAGGCGCCGGCCATCTGGTGGGTGTCCAGATAGCCTTGCTGCCACATCACCGCTTCCAGTATGCTGACCTGGCTTTCGTCGATGAACAGGGACAGTTCGCCCGGCTCCGTGAAGTCGACCTGGGCGGCCAGCAGGGTCATGCTGGCGAGGCGATCGTCGTGGTGGCGCGCCATGGCGGCGGCGGCAATCGCCAGCAGGGTGCCGCCCAGGCAGTAGCCGCAGGCGTTGACCTAGGGCGCGCCGGTCTGCTCGATGACCGCGTCGAGCGCGGCCATGATGCCCAGGCGGCGGTAGTCCTCCAGCGACAGTTCGCGGTCGTCGGCCTGCGGGTTCTTCCACGAGATCATGTACACCGTATGCCCATGTTCGACCAGGTAGCGTACCAGCGAATTGGCGGGCGAGAGGTCGAGGATGTAGTACTTCATGATCCACGCCGGGACGATCAGCAGGGGCACTTCGTGCACGGTGGGCGTGACCGGGTCGTAGCGCAGCAGCTCGATCAGGGGATTGCTCAGCACGACCTTGCCGGGCGTGAGGGCGACGTCGCGGCCCGGACGGAAGGTCACGGGGGGAGGCGTGCGCGTGAGCAGAGCGCGCGCATCGGCGGCGGCGCGCAGCGCGCCATGCCACAGGTTGCGCCCGCCGCTCTCGAGCGTGGCCTGCTGCGCCACCGGATTGGTGCCGATGAAGTTGGACGGGGCAACGCAGTCGAGCAGCTGGCGCGCAACGAAGGTGACGACGTCGCCATGGTGCGGCGAGACGCCGCGCACGCCGCTGGTGGCGCGGTGCCACCACTGCTGGGTCAGCAGGAAGCCCTGGCTGATCTGGTTGTAGGGCCAGGCCTGCCAGGCGGGGGCAATGAAGCGCTTGTCCTGCGCCAGCGGCTGCACCACGCAGGTGGAGCAGCCCGTGGCCGCGGTGGCGGCATATTGCATCCAGCGCAGCAGGCTGGTGTTGGCCTGCACGGCGAGCTCGACCTGCTTGGTGGGCGACAGCATCAGGTGGAAGGCCCAGTCCTGCCAGGCCAGCGCCAGCGCGACCGGCGACACGTAGCCGGTCAGGCGCCCCAGCCAGGCGTTCAGGTGCAGGTCGATGGGCGCGTGCTCGATGCTCGACTCGGGATAGCCGGGCCGCGCGCGGCCTTGCCAGGTGCTCGCTTCGCGCCGCTGCTCGCTGGGCGGTATGCCCGCCGCGGGTGGGGCGGGGTCGGACGGCACTGGCCGCAGTGCCGGGGTCCGGCTGACAATCGCGTTCGGCATCACGACTCCTTCGCAGGCGTTTTGCCTGCCTGTTCCCTTTCTTCGACCTGCGGGCGGCCGGCTAAGTTCCGTGCGTAACGCCGTTTGTTCGGTGCCCTTGAGGGCGATCAAAGCCCTGGGTGCATCGGCTTGAGCCGGTCGTGGGCGGATGCTACGGTGGTGGTT
>JBKHWY010000167.1:5694-8811 GCA_046566285.1 Gammaproteobacteria bacterium
CGGTCGCGGCAGTGCTCATCCATGAGGCGATCGGGGACCAGCTGACCTGCGTCTTCGTCGACCATGGACTGATGCGCGCCAATGAGGCGGAGCAGGTCGTCTCGCTGTTCCGCAACAGCTACAACATCCCGCTCGTCCACGTGGACGCCAGCGCGCGCACCAGCGAGCGCGTGGCGCTTGCCGCCCAACTCGCGCTGACCCATGACGCCCACCTGATCGGGCTGGCGCCGACGGGTTGGTCGACGCTGCTGTACGCATCCGGCGCGTTCGACGCCGGGGTGGCGCCGGTGCCGTTCGACTGGGAACCCGTGCGCCGGGCCTGCCGCGGTGCGCTGGACACCTTCGAGGCGCAGGCGCGCGCATTGGGCGTGCATGCCATCGAAAGCCGTCTGGTGGATGAGGAAGCCGGGCTGGCCCTGGCCATGCATGGCCGCTACAGCGACCTGATCGTCGTGGGCCAGACGCGCGGGACCGACCTCCCGTCATCGGTACGCGTGGACTTTCCCGAGCACGTAGTGCTCAACTGCACCACGCCGGTGCTGGTGGTGCCGTCCACAGGCAGCTTCACCCAACCCGGGCGCACCGTCGCCATCGCCTGGAACGGCAGCAACGAGGCGCAGCGGGCGGTGCGGTCGGCGCTGCCCTTGCTGCAGGGCGCGCAGCGCGTCCATCTCATCATGATCAATCCGCGCGCCGCCGCGATCGACGACGGCGACGAGCCGGGCGCCGACATGGGCCTGTACCTGGCGCGCCATGGCGTGCGGGTCGAGGTGGTCAGCCGGTTCTCCGAGAGCCATGCCGACGCTGCGATCCTCGATGCCGCCAACGAGTGCGGCGCCGACCTGCTCGTCATGGGCGCCTACGGGCGCTCGCGCTTTCGTGAATTTCTCATGGGCGGGGCGACGCGCACCATGCTGCAATCGATGACCCTGCCGGTGTGGATGACGCACTGATCGGGCGAGTGGCGCCAAGCGCACGGCTACGGGCTGCCCATCGTCCAGCGCGACGGCACGGCGCCCAAGGGAGGCCGCAGTGGCTTCCAGCGCCGCCTTCACCGCTCCCATGATGCCGTACTGGCGCTCCGCCAGTGGGCGCACGTGCGTATGCGCCAGGTTTGATCCCCCAACGCCGGCGAAGTTCAGCGCCATGCGCTCCGCATTCCGATACCGATTCACGTATTGAGCGTGACAAAAAAGTCATTCGTGAATTCTTGCAAACTGTCGCACCATGAATCTGGCGCCCGCCCGAAGGACTGTTCAGGCACCCGCGCTGGAGACAATTACCGTAACAATATAAATCATAAGGACGGTCATCATGACATTGAAGCAATTGAAGAAAGCCGCCGTTGCCGGCGGAATGGTGCTGGGCTGCCTGGCGCCGCTCTCGGGCGCGCAGGCCTCCACCTGGACCCTGTCGGGCTCGCTGGTCACCCACGATCCCAGCATGGTGGTGGAAGGCAGCACCTGGTGGGTGTTTGAAACCAGCGACACCGGCATGGGTGTGAAGTATTCGCCGGACGGGCGCAAGTGGACGCAGGGCGTGAGCCTGTTCGGCAACGGCCTGTCCTGGTGGGGTAAATACAACGGCAACACCAAGAAAGCCTGGGCGCCGGACATCAGCACCTGGAACGGCAAGGCCATCGTGTACTACGCCGTCTCCACCTTCGGTTCGCGCAATTCGGCCATCGGCCTGGCCACCGCGACCAGCATTGCCAAAGGCGACTGGGTGGACCGCGGCGCCGTGCTGACGTCCTCGTCCAGCAGCGACTTCAATGCCATCGACCCGAACTTCTCGGTCGACGCATCGGGCCAGCCATGGCTGACCTATGGTTCCTGGTCGAGCGGCATCTACACCATGCGCCTGGACCCGAACACGCTCAAACCCTACGGCTCGCGCTATCGCCTGGCGGCCGACAGCTCGGGCATCGAGAACCCGCAAATCGTCAGGATGGGCAGCTACTACTACCTGTTCGTCTCGAAAGGCACCTGCTGCTCGGGCGGCAGCAGTACCTACCGCATTGCCTACGGTCGCTCGTCCAGTATCACCGGCCCGTACCTGGACAAGAACGGGGTGAACATGGTCAATGGCGGGGGCACCATCCTCGAAGCGGGGGCCGGACAATGGGTGGGACCGGGTGGCCAGCACGTGGCCAACGGGGCGATCATCCGGCACAAGCTAGACGCCAACAACAACTACCTGCCGATCATGTTCATCAGTAACATCTACTTCTCCAGCGGCTGGCCATCGTTCTAAGGCGCTCGCCTTGGTCTCCATGCCGGTGAAGTACGCGCTGGCCGTCGCTGCCCTGGCGGCCGGCTTCGTCCTGGCGTATCTGCTGCGCGCGGATCCAGGCGTCGTGGCGCCCACGTCGCGCGTCCATCCGGCACGGCCCGGCGCTGCGGCGCCGGCGGCCGCGCAGCCGGTGCTGGCCGCTGGCGCGCCTTCCCCCGAGCTGCTGGTCGATGAGCAGGGCGCGCTGGTCGTCAACGTAGGTTTGCTCCGGACGATAGACCACTGCCTGGTGGACCCAGGCGGAGGCGGCATGGCCGCGCTGCGCCAGCAGCTGGCCACGCGCCTGCGCGGGTCGGCCTACCGCGCCGCGGAACGGCTGGGCGCCGACTATGCCGACTACATGCGCCAGTACGACCAACTGCTGGCGGCGCAGAACCTCCGCGGCGGCGCGTTTGACGCGCTCGACCTGCAGCGCCTGGCCAGCTGGGCACGCCAGCGCCAGGGCCTGCGTGAGCGGGTGTTCGGCACCGAGGTGGCGCGCGCCTGGTTCGACAACGACGAAGCCCAGCTCGATCACGCCATCGAAGCGCTGGCCAATCTGAAGGGCCCACCCGAGGGCGCCGACGTCGCGCCGGCCGAGATCGATCCGCGCTATGCGGTGAGCCGACAGGCCGACGCGCGCGAGGAGGCTGCACGCGCGTTGGCGCTGCGGCGCACTATCGGGGCAGCACTCCTCAGTTTTGCCGAGCGCGCGCGTGATGGGGAGACGATGCGCCCCTAGCGCGGATGCAGGCCGGATGCGGGGTTCTGCGCGCGCTGCAGGCGCATGGCGAAGTCGGACAGGAATGCCGCGCGGTGGCGGCTGATGGTGCGCGCGCCGTGGTT
>JBKHWY010000168.1:0-8808 GCA_046566285.1 Gammaproteobacteria bacterium
GAGCCCACGCCGAACGCGTGGCCATCGGTCAGTTCGGTATTCGGCATCATGGACATGAACGGCTTCGCCAAGACCGCGTACTACATCCACCAGGTGCAGTGGATCCGTGACCGCCCGCTGGTGCATATCGCCCCGCACTGGAACTGGAGCGGCCGCGAAGGGAGCGATGTGCGCGTGATGGTCATGTCCAATGCCGAGCGCGTTGCGCTGGCACTGAACGGCACGGTGGTAGGCGAGCAGCAGGTCGACCCGTACCGGATGAACTACTTCAACGTGCGCTATGCGCCCGGCAAGCTGGAAGCCATCGCCTACCGTGGCGGCAAGGAAGTGGCCCGCAGCGCGGTGGAGACCACCGGGCCGGCCGTGCGCGTGGACCTGGCGCCCGACCGCGCGGGCCTGGCAGGCGATGGCCGCGATGCCATGCCCGTTACGGTGCGCGCGCTGGACGCCGCCGGCCGCGCGGTGCCGGTCAGCGATGCGCAGGTCACCTTCACTGTGACGGGGGCCGGCAAGTCGATTGGCCACGGCAATGGCGACCCGAATTCGCACGAGGATGAAAAGGGGCCGACCCGCAAGCTGTACAACGGCCTGGCCCAGCTGATCGTCCAGAGCGAGGACAACAGCCAGGGCGAGGTGGTCGTGGAAGCCCACGCGCCCGCCCTGGCGCCGGCGCGCATCGCCATTCCGGTGAAAAAAGTCGCGCCGGTGCCCACGCAAGCGACGTCGGAGGCGCCGTTCACGGTGGTGAGCTACTGGCGAGTCTCGCCGCCCAGTTCAACGCGTCCCGACCCAAGCCAGGCGATCGCCGACTTCGACATGAACACCTGGGAATACGGCGAGCCGCCCTTGCTGCGCGGTGGCGGCAGCGCTGCGGGCGAAGGCAATTTCCGCGTCCATCGCGCCAAGTTCACACCCCGCACCACGCTGGCCAACGGCAACGGTCTGCTGCACTTCAGCGCGCTGGATGGCCGGGCCGAGATCTGGCTGGACGGCAAGCTGATCGCCAAAAAGGATACTTTTGAATCGGGCGAATTGTGGGCGCCGCTGCCCGCCGGGACGGGCGAGCGCGTTCTCAGCGTGCTGGTCGAAGGCCAGAACGGGCAGCGGGCAGGGGTGGCCGGCCGAGTCACGGTCGAGCCTGCACGCTGACCAGCTCAGCCAGGAGCGGCGAGGTATAGCAATTCGGTATGTGTCCGTGGATTAACGGCAGTGGTTCCTTTGGCCACGGATGAGTATGCTGGGTTCATTCCCGCGCGCACAGCACAAGACGGGAAGCACACATCGATATCCCTCGGAGACACCATGAAAAAGAAACATCTTTGCCTGCTGATCACGTCGCTGTTTTCAATTCCATTGAGCGGGCAGGTGTTTGCCCAGGAGGTGACCACCTCGCCCGATGGCACCAACCAGGTGATCGTCACCGGCATTCGCGCCTCACTGCGCAGCGCCTTGGCCAGCAAGGAGCTGTCGAATAACATCGTCGAGGTGGTCGCTGCGGAGGATATCGGCAAGCTCCCCGATACCACGATTGCCGAGTCGCTGGCCCGCTTGCCCGGTCTGTCGGCCGGCATGGACCGGGGCAACGCGAGCCAGATCGTGGCGCGCGGCATGGGCCCGCGCTTCGTCGGCGCGACCCTGAATGGTCGCGAGCTGGCATCGTCCGAGCCGAACCGCGCGGTGCGCTTCGAGCAGTTCCCGTCCGAATCGCTGAGCGGGGCGATCGTCTACAAGAGCCAGAACGCCGAGATCGTCGAAGGGGGTGTTGCCACCAGCATCGACCTGCAGACCGTCCAGCCGCTGAAATTCAAGGAGCGCCAGGCATCGGTGCAGGCCGACGTGCTGCATTACGCCATCGGCAGCCAGGTCAGCCGGGGCAAGGCGACCAAGCCGCGCATCGGCGGCATCTGGCTCGACCAGTTCGCCAACCGGACGCTGGGTGTGGCGCTCGCCTTCAGCCACCAGGAGCAGCCTTCGATCAACCTGGGTCGGAACGCGGGCGACTTCAATGAAAACAATTCCGTCGATCTGACGGGCGACGGCAAGGTCGATCGCACCCCCTGGGGCTTGAAGGACACCGTCACCTACGGGACCAATGCGCGCTCGAGTGTGCTTGGCAAGGTCGAGTACAAGCCCAACAAGGACCTGCTGGTGACCGGCGACCTGTACTGGTCGCAAGCGAAGATCAACGAACCCGGCGCGGAGCGCTGGATGGGCACCGGTCCGGGCAACTGGAACGGCGCCCAGTCCGCCGATTTCAGCAATGTGGACTCGCGCAATGGCTACGTGGTGGGCGCCAGCCTGCGCAACGCGGTGGTGGTCAGCAACGACACGCTGTGGAAGCAGGATATGGACAACCTGGCTGGAGGCCTGAACGCCAAGCTGAACGTGGGCGACTGGAAGCTGGAAGCCGACCTGTCGAGCTCCCAGGCCGGCCGCGACAGCGCGTGGCGCGACGTGCGCCTGTACCAGCGCACGCCCAGCACCCTGACCTGGTCGATCACCAGCCCGGATCACATGTTCTACGACTATGGCTTCGATACCGCCAAGGCCGCCAACTACTACGCCAGCACGCCGACGCTGTACGTGAACACGGATGGGCATATCGAGGATAAGCTCAACGGCATTCATCTGAATGCCTCGCGTGCGCTGGATTCGGCCCTGTTCGAGCGCGTCAAGTTCGGCCTGCGCCATACCGCGCGCGACAAGTCCTATCACCAGACCACCTGGGAGCTGAACCCCAGTTCGGCCATTCCCGACTCGGCGTATGAAACCCTGTATGTGGACGGGCGTCCGGCCTATCCGGTGCTGAAGGATTTCAACGCAACCGTCGCCGCCGTGTACGGTCCCAACGCCTTCGATCCAAATGGACGCACCCCCACCACCGACGACCGCAAGGCCGGCTGGCGCGTCAAGGAAAAGAGCAGCTCCTTCTACGTGCAGGGCGACCTGCAGAGCGAAATGTTTGGCAAACCGCTGCGCGGCAATGTGGGCGTGCGCGTGGTGCGCACCGAACAGTCCGGCGAAGGCTTGACCGCCACCAGTGGCGGCTGGTACCAGGATACCGACGGCACCTGGAAGGAGCGGGTGGAGCTGAACCCTTCGGTGGAAGGGCTGACCTACACCGAAGTGCTGCCCAGCCTGAACCTGATCCTGAATGTGGCCCATGACCAGCAGCTGCGCTTCAGCATGGCGCGCGCGATGGCCCGTGCGCCGATCGACGAAATGCGCGGCGCCCGCAATGTCAGCCGTCCGGACACGCCGGATGCGCCGTTGACCGGAAACGGCGGCAACCCGCTGCTCAAGCCGATGATGTCGAACGGCGTGGACCTGTCCTACCAGTGGTACTTCGCCAAAGGCGGGCTGCTGTCGGCCGGCGCGTTCTACAAGAAGGTATCGCGTTACATCACCATCGTGGCCAACGAGACCACCCTGGCGAGCGACGATCCGCAACTCGATGGCCGCAATATCGTCATCACCCAATCCGTGAACGGGAAGGGTGGGAACGTACGCGGGCTGGAATTCGTCTACCAGCAGGCGTTCGCTGGCATGCCGGGAATCCTCAACAATATGGGCGTGTCGGCGGACTATGCCTACACGACCAGCAATGTCAAGGAAGCCATTCCGGCCGCGAACCCGTTCCCGATCGAGGGGCTGATCAAGCACAACGGAAATGTGACGCTCTGGTATTCCAACAATGGCCTGGAAGCTCGTATTTCGGCCAACCGTCATAGCGCGGTGCCGCGTACGCCGGGATGGACCGCCGGGAACATCATCGTCAACGATGCCGAGACCTGGGTTTCGGCCAGCACGTCTTATCAGATCACGCCCAAGCTGCAATTGCGCCTGGCTGCAGAGAACCTGACTGACCAGGAAGTGGTGTTCACCAGCGCGAACAATCCGGCCAGCGTGGAAGTGCATAAGGTCGGCCGCCGGTATCACGCGGGCCTGACGTATAAGTTCTGATCGCCGTTGTAAAGCTTCTCCTCCTTCTGCCCCCTCGGAAGGTTCGGCCCGCCCAGCGCGGGCCTTTTTTCGCCCAGCGAAGGAAGCGGTCGGGCCAGCGAAAGCTACGGCTCATACACCAGCAGGTCGCCCGGCTGGCATCCCAGATAGGCGCAAATGCGCTCGAGCGTGTCGAAGCGCACTCCCTTGACCTTGCCCTGCTTGAGCAGCGACAGGTTGGCCTCGGTGATGCCGACGTATTCGGCCAGTTCCTTGGACTTGACCTTGCGCTCGA
This sequence comes from Gammaproteobacteria bacterium, assembly GCA_046566285.1. GTDB lineage: Bacteria > Pseudomonadota > Gammaproteobacteria > Burkholderiales > Burkholderiaceae_D > Telluria_A. The sequence goes on from JBKHWY010000168.1 coordinate 4,238, forward strand.
CCAGGACGCGGTCGAGCCGGATGACGATAGGCATGGTCGGGTCAGATGAATTGCTGGTTTTCCGCTTCGATGGCGGCGGCGTGCACCATCACGCTGGTGACAATCCACACCAGCGCCGCAATCAAAATCATCAGCAGCTGGCCGGTATTGAGGCTCACGACCAGCTGGTGTTGACCCGGTCCATTCGCCGCCGTCAGAACCAGACTGAGCAGGCTCGGTGTGGCCATACCGGCGATTCCGGCATACAGCATCGCGGCGGCAAAGCCGCGCAAGCCATCGATTGCGGCTTCCGTGAAAAAACGCCCGTCGGCAAAGTGCGCCAGGCAGCTGCGTACGCGCTGCAAACCCAGCACGATGAATGCGATCGGCACCATGGCCACGGCCGCCGCAATGACCCGCTGCCATGCCTGCAGATCGACGATGTGCACGCCGACTCCGCTGGCAATACCGGACGCAGGCGCGGTCGCCCAATTCCATACGACGCCCGCCGGCATACAGACCATCAACACCAGCACGGCTGCACTCAGCCACTTGCAACGCAGGCGAATCGCCGCGCTTGCCGATGGGCTTGAGGAGAACCCGGAAGAAAAAATCGAATGCATACACGCTCCTGACCGAGTATCGGTGCAAATTATCGTGCTACGATAATATTTAGCTATAAAACAATGTCAGGAGTCTAGCATGAAAGCCGATCAATCCCATTCCAGTCGCACTTTCAGAGAACACGCTCATGCTGTCTGTGCCGTCGCTCTCATCACCGCATGGGCCGCCGCGCTGGCCGGATGCGGAAACGCCAGCACGCCGCCACCACACCCTCAAGCACGTCCAAGCGTCAACGCATGCAGCAGCGTCGCCTATGCAGGCCCCGCGACCTACGGCGCCATTCCGAAACGCTCGCCGTCCACGCTCGCGCTGCCGATGGAAGGGCCGTTGCCGGCCAGCCTGAGCGAGGCGTTCGAGCGCGACCTGGATTGGGTGCTGCGCAATACAGGGACGCCCGGGATCACGGCGGCGGTCGGGCTACCAGGACAAGGGCTGTGGACCGCCACGCGCGGTGTCAACAATGACAGCGCCCGCACGCCGCTGGCGGCGCCGGCGCTGTTTCATTGGGCCAGTGTGGGCAAGGCCTGGACGGCCACGCTGGTCGCCCAACTGCAGGAAGAAGGCCGGCTGTCGCTTCAGGCCCCGGTGTCCACCTGGTTCCCGCACTTCCCCAACGCGGCGAACATCACCATCGACCACCTGCTGACCCACCGCTCCGGGATATACAGTTATCAGGCCGACCCCGCATACCGGGCCACGCGGGGCTATCAGTCGCCCGACCAAGCCATCGAGATCGCGGCCCGGCACGGCAACGAATTCTGCCCCGGGCAGTATTGGTCGTATTCGAATACCGGGTATGGCATGCTGGGACGAATCATCGAGGCCATCGAAGGTGCCCCATTCGACGAGGTGCTGCGCCGGCGCTTGATCGTGCCTGCCGGTCTGGGCGCCACGTTCGCGCTGGCCCCCGGCCAGACCATCGCCGGCACCGCCACCATCAGCGACGACTTCGTGCCAAGTAATCCCTACAGCGCCGGCAATATCGTCGCCACCGCTGCGGACATGACACGTTGGTGGCACGCGCTGATGGCCGGCAGGTTCGTACGGAGCGACACCATCGATCGTGCCCTGGCCGATCTGTACCCGATGGTCGCGGAGCCGTCCCCCGACCAGATTTCCTCCAGCGCCGCCCAGGCCTATTATGGCCGCGGCTTGATGGTGTATGTGTTCGAGAACGCAGACGGGGAAAAGCAGGAGTGGATTGGCCACGGCGGTGGCACGCCCGGCCTGAAAACCCTGGTCATCTATGACGTGCGCAGCCGGGCGATCGTCAGCGTGGCGCTGAACTCCGATGTGTCCCCGCTTGCGGTGGCCAACAAGCTGTTGTCCACGCTGAAGGCGCACCGCCAGACTTAGCACCATCCCATCCAGCGCGCTCTTGCGATCGCTTACAGTAGGGTCGTGACGGTGTAGATCAGCAGCCCCACCAGTCCGCCGACAAGGGTGCCGTTAATGCGAATGAACTGGAGGTCGCGCCCGACTGCCAGTTCGATCCGATTGGTCATCTCCTCGCGGCTCCAGCCTGCCAGTTGCGCTTCGATGAAGCGCCCGATCTCCCCACGGTAGCGCCGCACCAGTGCGCTGCTGGCGTTCTGGATCGCGAGATTCAGCCAGCGGCGTGCATCCGGATCGGCGGCCAGTCCCTGGCCCAATTCAGCCAGCACGCGCGCCACCAAGCCCGCCAGCTGCGATTGCCCGCTGTCGAGATCCTGGAGCAGGCGCTGCTCGGCCGTATCGACCAGGCCGTCGATGGCCGACTGGACGGCGCCGCTGTCCACGGCGCGGTCGCGCACGCCGTCGATGTCGGCGCGCCAGGACGGATCGTCCTTCAGGCGCGCGGCGCTGTCGGCGATCCATTCGCCCACCCGGGCGCGCAGCGGATGCGCGGGGTCTTCCTGGATGCGGTTGACTTGGCCGTGCAGGCCGGCGATGACCTTGGGCGCATAGCTGAGCAGCATGCCCTTGATCATCGGGTTGTCGATGGCGAAGCAGTCGAGCATGAAGGTGCCGATGGCTTCATGGTTGCCCTCATCGCCCAGCCACAGGCCCAGCTTGCCGAGCAAAGCGTCCAGCACCTGCTGCTGCTTGTTCGCCGCCAGCATGGTGTCCAGGTAGTCGCCGGCCAATAGCGACAGGTCGAGTTTTTTCAGCTCGGTCGTGACCAGTTTGCGCACGGCGGCGCGGATCGGCGCCTTGTCGAGCTTCGGCACGGCCTGGCGCAGGGCGCCGGCCAGCGCGCCCGCCAACTGGCCGGCCTGTTCGGGCTGCGCCAGCCATTGGCCCAGGTACAGGGCCAAATCGGCGTCGGCCACACGGCGCGTTACCGCGTCTTCGGTGACCAGGTGGTTCTCCACGAAGCTGCCCAGGTTGCGGCCGATGGCTTCCTTGTTGTTGGGGATGATGGCCGTGTGCCAGATAGGGATGCCGAGCGGATGGCGGAATAGCGCCACCACGGCAAACCAGTCCGCCACGGCGCCGATCATGGCCGCCTCGGCGAAGGCTTTCACGTAGCCCCAGGCCGGATGTGCGCCGCCCATCACGTGCGCGACGGCGAAGAGCAGGGTGGCGCCGGCCAGGAGCGCGAGCGCGACAAGCTGCATATTGCGTAGGCCGCGCCGCTTGGCGGCGTCGTCGGCCAGTTCGAGTGCGAGGGAATCAGTGTGGGATGTCATCGATCGTCAGTATGAGCCTAAATACCGCGTTTATAGCCTGAATTCGGCATCCCAACAATATCTGGTCTTGTCGCCAGCATGGATGCCTACTGTTCGGGCGGGTGGCAATGCGTGTCCGGATCGTCGTCCAGCACGATGCGCTCGATGCGCCCGCCCGCGAAAAATGGCACTTCCGGGCACACTACGGGGCCGCTGGCGCTCTGCCGGGGCTTCCATGCCACCGTTTCGGTCCTGAGCAGTTCGGGCGCACCCTTGCCCGTACGCTTCCAGATGGTCAGCTGCGGTTCCCTGAACATGGTCAGGTTGGCGTCGCAGTCGCGCAAATCCGTGAACGTCAGCCGGAGGCGCTCGCCGTCCTGTTCGACCCGGTCGGGGAACTCGATGTGACCGTCCACATACGCGGGCATGGTGTAGCAGAACAGCTTGCGCTTCCCGTCGAGGACCGCCAGTAATCCGCTGGTGGCCGTGGCGGTTTCTTCGACATCATGGCCGCGCCAGCGGTAGGTCGTGACTCCGTGTTCGCAGCAACTGGCGCGCCAGGACGAGACGATGGTCCGGTGCCGGCTGTCGAACTGCGGCGAGGTAATCTCCTGCAGCGAGGCAGGCGCGTTCACGAAGCGGCGCCTGGCGGGATCGTACAACCAGGTCTGATAGGACATGTTGGGCCCCGCTGGCATGTGCTCGGCGATCGTCAAGTCGGGTCGTCCGTCGAAGTTCACGTCCACCAGGTTCGGCACGAATATGTCGCAGCTGCCGTCCGAACTGGTGGGCAGGGTCTGCAGCAGGCGTCCGTGCTGATACAGCCGGACAGCCGATACATGGGGCGGGTCGGCGCATTCGCCGTTGGCAGGGCGGCGGTCGGCAATCACCCGGATTTCGAACGGAAAGGCAGGCGAGGCGCGCAGGTGCAGCGGCAGCGACCTTTTGCCATCGGGTGCGGTCCAGATTCCCGCCAGTTCGTCTTCGCCCACCTCCAGTTGCCAGTGTCCGGTCTGGCGGGCTTGCGCTCCGCTCAGGTCCGTCTCGGCGATCCTGGCCTTGGCGCCCGTGACGCTGCCCTGTAGCCGCAGCAGGGAGCGGGACTTGTCCGAGCAAGGCTGATAGCAGTAGACACCCGACAGGACGGTGTCGACGCGGGTCAAACTGAGCTCGATGCCTTTGGTCCCGAGCGTGCCCACGTAATCGCGGGTGCTGGCCGGGAATTCGACACCGCCAGTGCTTTTGCGCGTCGCCGCGTGGGCCGGGGCAGCGCACGCCAATCTAAACAGCAGGGCGCCCCATCGGGCACGCCGATCA
>JBKHWY010000169.1:0-4303 GCA_046566285.1 Gammaproteobacteria bacterium
TGCGGCCACGTAGGCTTTCTTCTGGAAGTACTTTTCCCAGGACAGGTCGAAGGCCTTGGCTTTCCACGGGTCGAGCTGGGAATTGCCGCCGCTGCCGCTTGGCAGGCGGGTGCTGGTGTCCACGTTGAATTCCAGCGAGGAACGCAGCTGGTCCACGCGCGGACGGGCGATCTGCTTGGCCATGGCCAGACGGACGGTCTGCTCGTTGTCGAAGGCCAGCGCCAGGTTCAGACTCGGCAGGTAGTCGGTGTAAGTCTTGCCGTCGTGGACAGGCTTGACTTGCTGGCCGGCCGGGGCGCTATTGTCCCAGTACTGCGAATCGGACGACTGCTTGGTGTGCTGCACCTGCACGCCCACGTTACCGCGCAGGGTGGCAAAGCCCAGTTCCTTCTCGATGTTCGCCTTGACGAAGGCGGTATCGATCTTCTCGTTCACGGTCCATTCCTTGACCACCAGGTAGTTGGCCTTGTTATCCGGCGTGAAGTACATGTACTGGCTGATCAGGGCTGCCGCATCCCAGGTCGGGATGGTGGACAGGCCGGCAAAGCCCAGGTCCACACTGCCGTTGATCAGGCCGGCAGGCATCGGGGCTGGCGCGCCGCGCAGCGACAGGCTCGCTTCCGGCTGCTGCTTGTCCTTGCTGCGGTCCGAATGGTTGTAGCCTACATCAAAGCTCGACAGCCAGCCTTCCACGGCGGCCGGTGCATCGAAGGTCGCGACCAGCTTGCCGCTCTTGAGCTCGTCGTGCACCAGCGGCACCTTGCCGTAGCCTGCGCCATACACGGTGTTGGTCAGGTACAGCTGCGATGGGTCGGAGTAATTCTTGCCGGCGCCGATGCGTGGGAACGCGCCTGCATTGATCTGCAGGTTGACGTTGTCGAGGTACTCGGCACTGGCGCTGGCGCCATGCTGGGTATTGGTTTCGACATCCAGTTCGTTGCGGGTGGCTTTCGAGTACGACAGGTCGCCCACCAGCTTGACGCCTTTCATGCGCCATTCGGCATTCCAGCCGGCCGCGCGGATGTCATCCTTGCGCTTGTCGTAGTGGCCACGCACCAGCGGGTAGACGTTCTGCGCGGTGCCGCTGGCGAAGGTGCCGTTGTCGTAGGTGGCGCCGGTGTACTGCAGGCCCGGGGTCAAGCCGCCGTTGTAGTTGTCCAGGTTAACTTCCCACATATTGTGGGTGTCTTCGTGGCGGAAGCGCGACGCGTACACGTCCAGGGTGGTGTTGAACTGGCGGTTCGGACGGTATTGCAGCACGCCCATCAGGCCGTCGCGCTTGTTGTAGCCGGTGCGTACGCCCGCGTGCGTGCCGCCGGTGTTGACCGTGCCCTCGGCCAGGCCCGGACGGCCGACGTTTTTCCAGGGTTCGTACATGCCGGTTTCGCGGTTCAGCACCGGCGAATCCAGATGGGCAAAGCCGATCGCCACACCCACGGTGTGGTTCAGGAACTGGTCGATATAGCTCAGGCTGAAGCGATTGCCGGACGGTTTGGTGTCGCCCTGCTTGCCCAGCGAATTGCGCTCCATGCGCGCATTCATGGCCACGGTGCGGGCGCCGAAGTTCAGCGGACGCACGGTTTGCAGATCGAGCGTGCCCGACAGGCCCTGGCCGACCAGGCCGGCGTCCGGGGTCTTGTACACGGTCACGCCGGACAGCAGTTCGGACGGATACTGGTCGAACTCGACGCTGCGGTTGTCGCCGGTGCTGACCTGCTCGCGGCCATTGAGGGTGGTGGTGGAGAAGTCGGGCGACAGGCCGCGCACGGAAATGACCTGGGCACGGCCGCCCACGCGCTGGGCCGCCAGGCCCGGCAGGCGCGAGATCGACTCGGCGATGCTGACGTCGGGCAGCTTGCCGATGTCTTCGGCGGAGATGGCTTCGACGATCGAGGTCGATTCCTTCTTGACCGAGATGGCGTCTTCGATGCCGCGCCGGATACCGGTCACGCGCACGACGGTGATGGGGGCGTTGGCCTCCGGACCGTTCTGCACCTGGGCGGACGCGCCCGTGGAGCAGGACAGCGCCAGCACAAACAGGGCGCAGCCTGCAGCCACCGGATTGAGGCGCAGGCCGCTGGCCTGGCCTTGATGCTTATTCATGGATTTCCCTTGGTCGTTGAATTAAGAGGTCGCCGGGGTCCTGGTCCGAACCGGGAACGCGCGCAGCGGAGACAGAATCTTATGCCGAATTCATTGCCCTATACCAATAAACCGTCAAATCCGTGGCCTTCTGTCATATTTCACCAACAAAGACGAAGTACTTTTACAAATTGTCCATATTAATTATTGCAACAAGGCCATTTGTTCCAATAATTCAATGAAGAAATGACAGTTGTCCGGATAATAAAAAAGCGCCGTCCGGGCCAGGACCCGAACGGCGCTGTTCGCGCTGCCGTAAGCAGTTACGCGCCCGCTACCGCGCGATCAATCATCGCGCCTAGCGGCCGCCGGCAGCAAATTCACGCGCTGGCACGCGCACCTTCACGGTGCTGACCGGGGCATTGGCGGCGGTGGCCAGCGTGACGACATAGTCGCCCCCGGCGATCTTCCACTTGTTCGACTTCGCATCGAACACGGCCAGCGTGCGCGAATCCACCAGCACGCTCGAGGCGCGGCTCTCGCCCGCCTTCAGCGCCACCTTGTCCCAGGCGCCCAGGCGCTTCGGCGCTTCCCAGCCGCCGCCCACCTTCGACACGTACACCTGCGGCACGGCCTTGCCGTCACGCTTGCCGGTGTTGGCAGTCTTGAACGACACGGCGATGCTGCCATCCTTGGGCGCGGCCTTCAGGTCCGAGTAGCTGAAGCTGGTGTACGACAGGCCGTGGCCGAACGCGAACAGGGGCTTCAAGCCCTTCTTCTCGAACCACTTGTAGCCCACCGCGGCGCCTTCGATATCGTAGTTGACCGAGGCGCGCGTGCCTTCCGGCGCGCCCACGCCATCGAGCTTCGGACGCGGCAGCTGATCCACGGAGGCCGGGAAGGTGGCCGGCAGGCGGCCCGACGCATCCACTTCACCGGCCAGCACGCGGGCGATGGCTTCGCCGCCGTTGGTGCCCGGGTACCACGCCTCGACCACGGCGCCGACCTTGTCCAGCCACGGCATGGTCACCGGCGAACCGGTTTCCAACACCACCACGGTCTTCTTGCCGGCGCCGGCCACGGCGGCAATCGTCGCGTCCTGGTTGTTCGGCAGCGACAGGTCCTTCTGGTCCACGCTCTCGGCGGTCCACTGGGTGGCGAACACGATGGCGAGGTCGGCGCTGGCGGCCACCTTGGCGGCGGCGGCGGCATCCTTGCCGTCGTGGTAGACGAACTTGGCGTTCAGGCGCGCCTGCAGCGCCTTCATGGGCGAATTGGGCAGGTAGACGATCGGGCCGGGGAACTGGTCCGGACCTTCGTTCGGCACCGCCGAGCCGCCCACCGGATAGACCTGGGCCGAGCCGCCGCCGGACAGCACGCCCACGTCGGCGTGGCCGCCGATGATGGCGATGGTCTTGTAGCCGCTGGAAGCCTGCAGGGGCAGCAGGCTGTCCTGGTTCTTCAGGAGGACCATGCCTTCCTCGGCGTCGAGCTGCGAGATCTTCGCGTGCGCGGCCATGTTGATGTTCTGCGGCTCGACCTTGACCGGATGCTCCATCAGGCCGTGCTTGTACATGGTGCGCAGGATGCGGTGCGCCATGTCGTCGAAGCGCTTCTGCGAGACGTAGCCGTTTTCCACCGCTTCCTTGAGTGCGCCCTGGAAGTACGGGGATTTGTCGAACGGCCAGCCGGACTGCTGGTCCAGGCCGGCGTTCGCGGCCGGGATGGTCGAGTGGGTGGCGCCCCAGTCGGACATCACATAGCCCTTGAAGCCCCAGTCCTGCTTGAGCACCTTGTTGAGCAGGTGCTCGTTCTCGCAGGCGTAGTAGCCGTTGACGCGGTTGTAGGAGCACATGACCGAACCCGGATCGCCCCGTTCGATGGCGATCTGGAAGGCCAGCAGGTCCGACATGCGGCCGGCCGCGTCGGTGATCTTCACGTCCACGCTGTTACGCAGGGTTTCCTGGTCGTTGTAGGCGTAGTGCTTGATGGTGGAAATGATGTTGTTGGACTGGATGCCGCGGATCTGCTCGCCCACCATGATGCCGGCCAGGAGCGGGTCCTCGCCGCCGTATTCGAAGTTACGGCCGTTGCGCGGTTCGCGCTGCAGGTTCACGCCGCCCGCCAGCATCACGTTGTGGCCGGACATGCGCGCTTCGCGGCCGATCATGGCGCCGCCGGCAAAGCCCATGGCGGGATTCCAGGTGGCGGCGGTGGCAAT
>JBKHWY010000169.1:4313-8801 GCA_046566285.1 Gammaproteobacteria bacterium
GGCAGCGAGGTCAGTTCGCGCACCTTGTCGCCGCGCTGGGTGGCCACGCCGATGCCGGCATCGGTCAGCTGCTGGTGCGGAATGCCCAGGCGCTCGACGCCATACAGGAAGCCGGCCGCCTGCGGCACGCCTTCCTTCGGTTTGGCGATGCCCTTGAAATCGGTCGAAAAATAGCCGAACACGGTCTGGATCTTCTCGTCGGCGGTCATTTGCGACAGCGCCTTGGCGGCGCGTTCGTCGGGATTGACGCCTTGCGCCTGCGCGCTCTGCGCGATCAGGGTGCACAGGGCGGCCGATAGGGCCAGCGCCCAGCGGTGTCTCATTTTTTCTCCTTGGTTCATGCTCAGTCCTTCTTTATCGTTTTAGAAAAGCGCTTGTTTCAATAGCTCGGCAGGAGCGTTACTCTACCCTGCTTCTTGGCACCAGAACGTCGAGTTCGTAGCTGTCCCCCTCGACGATCCGGGTGATCCTGGCCTGCGGGAGCTTGGCCCCCGCCTGCCATACTTCGACGGCGTCCACGTCGGCGCGCCGGATATTCAGTATGAAGTGCGCGCCACGGAAGCGGCGCTCGACCTGCATGGCGTCCCAGGCGGCCGGCAGCATCGGGTTGATCGACAGGCCCTGGGCGTCGCCCTTGACCCCGGCCAGCCCCTCGATGAAGCAGCGGTACACCCACGACACGGTGCCGGTGTTGAACAGCTGGCTCGAGCGCCCCGCCGTGCGCGGGTATTCGCGGTGCGCGCCCCGGTAGTAGTTCGGAATGAACACCGGCATCTGGCCGCGCTGCAGGTAGTCCGCTTCCGACGGGCCGGGGATCATCTGGCGCAGCAGGCGATAGGCGCGCTCGCCCTCGCCCACCGTGTAGAGGCTGTAGATGTAGAACACCGAGGCGTGGTTGTAGACCGCGCCGTTTTCCGCCGACCCCGGGTGCTTTTGCGTCACGCGCCCCACATCCTCGCGCATCTTGCTGTAGGGCGGCGCGAACATGGTCACGCCGTAGGGCGACTCCAGCTGCGCTTCGATCTCGGAGAGCATCAGGGCGCGCTGCTCCGCGCTGGCGGCGCCCGACAAGATCGACCACGATTGCGGGTTCAGGTAGATGCGTCCTTCGGTATCGGCCGCGATGCCGAACTTGACGTTGTCGTCCGTGATCCCGCGCGCGAACCAGCGCCCATCCCACAGGTGTTCGTTGGCGGCCGCGTTCATGGCGGCCGCGCCGTCATGGAAATGGCGCGCCAGCGCGGTGTCGCCGCGCTGTTCGCACATGTCACCCCACAGCTTGAGCGCATAGGCGGCGGCCACGGTCAGCCAGCCGGACACGCCCCGGCCCTTGTAGCCCACCATGTTCATCGGGTCGCACCAGTCGCCCTGGGCGATATACGACAGCCCGCGTTCGTCGCGCTCGCGGAACAGCCAGTCCATGGCGCGCCCCACGCGCTGGGCCACCGTGAGGCTCTTGCCGTGCGCATCCGTGATCGGCTCGTCCAGCAGGGCCCAGTCGGCGGTCTCGTCCAGGTAGGCTTTCAAGGCGACTGGCAGCCACACGCAGTGATCGGTGTGCGGCACCTGGTTGATGTATTTGAGTTCGGCCCCTTCGACCAGCAGGATCCCGTCCGGCATGGCGCCGGTGGCTTCCTGCTGGCTGAGCGCGTGCGTGAAGGCTTTGCGCATCAGCGCGGGCTTCACGAAGCTCATGCCCATATTGTCCTGCAGGTAGTTGCGGGTCTGGGGATCGGTGGTCAGGCGGTTGACGTCGCCGTGGTAGAACACCTGGCGCGGCAGCCAGTGGTTGACGAAGTTGTCCAGCTCCTGGTCCGGGGTGCGGATGCGCAGCACGCCCTGCCCGCCGGCGATGTAGTCGGCATACTCGGCGGCGGTGCGGGCAAAGCCCGCGGCCGACAGGTAGCGCGCGCGCACCTGGGCGATCTCGGCGTCGTCAAACGCCGGGCCGAACAGGAAGCGCTTGTCGACGCCCGCGCCGGCGTCCAGCGCCAGCTGGTACTGCACCACGGCGGCCGGGGTCTCGTAGCGCGCGTCGCCATTGGCGAGCGAGGCCTGCTGCAGGGCGGACGGGTTGTGCAGGCCGCCCTCGCCCTCGAACACGGCCTGGTTGACTTCCCAGGAGTCGGGCGCGTCCTCGCACAGGAAGTAGGTCTTGTCCTTGAGGTGCTTGTTCTTGAAGTAGTCCGCCACCTTCTGGTAGGGCGTGATGCTGCTGGCGACGATGCCGCCAAGGTCGGCGCGGTACTCGCCCGACTGGTTCATCCACGACATGTACCCGATCGGGAAGTAGGGCGTGACGCTGATGCGGCGCGCGCGGCCGGACAGGTTCGTCACCCGCAGCGACCACAGTTCCACCACATCGTCCGTGGGCAGCACCAGGCGCAGGTCGATCTGCAGGCCCAGGTGCTCGATGCGCCAGGCCAGGTCGGCTTTTCCGACCGAGAAGCTGAAGCCGTCCAGTTTGGCGCGCACCGGCTCGTACGGCGCGGAGAACACGTCCCCCGTGTCCTCGTCCTTGACGTAGAAGAAGCGGCCCGGGTGATGGGCGAAATAGGTCTGCTCGGGCTGCATGAAGGACTTGGCCTCCATGTTCGGTGCGTGCGCGTACTTGGCCGGCTCCGGCTGCATGAACTGGGCCACCGCGTAGCCACGGCAGGTGGCCTGGATCATCATCTTCTGGTTCCACAGGAAGCCAGCGGCATTGGGCATGGCGGTCGGGCTGGTCAGCTCGAAACGGTCGCCGTCATGGGTGGGGCGCAGCATGGGGCGCAGCATTAAAGCGTCTCCGAAGGTGGGGTGGTCGTGGAAGCGGCGGATGCCTTGCGGGCCGAGAGCTCGGCCAGGATGTCGGCGAGCTTCTGGCCGTCGAGGTTATAGAAGAACATGGTGAACACGGCCAGCAGGGCGAAGCCGGCCGGGATGAAGGACATCAGCCACACGATGCCGGCCTGCGAGCCTGCCGTCTGGGTGGCGTTGGCCACGTAACCGAGCTTGGTGAAGATGGCGCCGATCACCGCCACCGCGACGGCGGTGCCGACCTTCTGCGAGAAGGTGGCGGCGGCGAAGGTCATGCCGGTGGCGCGCCGGCCGGTGCGCCATTCGTTGTAGTCGGCCGTGTCGGCGTACATCGAGAAGGCCAGCGGCGACTTCGGCCCCAGCACGAAGCCGGTGGCCACCTGCAGCACGTACATCACGATGACCTGGTCCTTGGGGATGAAGAAGAAGGCGCTCGAGAAAATCGCGGTCAGGGTCATCAACAGCATCATCAGCTTCTTCTTGTCGATGAAGCGGGTCATGACGGGCGTGAGCGCGGCGCCGGCGGCGGCCGCCATCATGTAGGCCGGAACAAACGTGCCGATCAGGTCGGGCTGGCCGACGTAGTACTTGAAGTAGTAGGCCGCCGTGGTGCTGCGCAGGGTGATCGTCACCATGATGATCAGCGCCAGCGCGAACAGCACCAGCCAGGGCCGGTTGTGCGACAGGTCGGCGATGTCCTGGCCCACGTTGCTCTGCTGGCCGGCGGCGGGCACGATGCGTTCACGCGTGTTGGCGAAAGTGATCGCGAACAGGATCGAGGCAGCCACGCCCCAGCAGGCCATGGTCAGCTGCCAGCCCAGGCGCGCGTCGCCCTGGCCGAGTGTGCGCACCAGCCAGGGCGTGGCGGCCGTGACCAGGGTGCTGCCCGCAAAGGCGAAGATGAAGCGCATGCCGTTGATCGACGAGCGTTCCTGCGGGTCGCTGCTCATCACGCCCGACAGGGCGTTGTACGGAATGTTCACGCAGGTGTAGTACACCATCATCAGGAGATAGGTGGCGTAGGCCCACACCATTTTGCCGTCGGCCGACAGGTCCGGGGTGGTGTAGGTCAGCACGGCGGCGCCGCCCAGCGGCAGCGCGCCCCACAGCAGGTAGGGCCGGAATTTGCCCCAGCGCGAACGGGTGCGGTCGGCCGCCGCTCCGATCATCGGATCGGTGAACGCGTTGACCAGCTTGATCAACCCGACCATGGAGGCGGCCGCCGCGGCGGACAGGCCGAACACGTCGGTGTAGTAGATCAGCAGGAAAGTGGCGATATTGGTCCAATAAAAATTGAACCCCATGTCGGCGATGCCGTAACTGAGCTTTTCACGCCAGCTTAAGACGGTTGCAGTCACAGAAAACTTTCAAGGTCAGGTCATACGGGTGCGCCGAAGCAAGGCATTCTAATCCAGGTGCGATGGCGATGGAAACGTTTTCAAGCACGCTGGACGTGTCCATACGTGTTTAGGTAACACACGAAATACTTGGGAAATACCTGCGCTGTTAGCGCTAACAAAGCATCTGCTAGTATGGCTCGGGGCTTTCCTTCATGTCAATTCAAATTTACCGGCGCAGCCCACAGGATGCTGTATCCGGTCAGAAATAATGGTAAAGTTGCATCTTTCAGGTCACTGTACTGACATGCACTTCGCTCCTCCCGCTTCGGTCGTCACCCGCTGATGGGCC
>JBKHWY010000170.1:0-8720 GCA_046566285.1 Gammaproteobacteria bacterium
CTTCGTTCACCCCTAGGCCAACTACGGACACGACCCATGCGCACAGATACCGCCCAGACGATCTATCGGAAAGACTATACCCCGCCGAGCTACCAGGTCGACACTGTCGAGCTGGGTTTCGATCTCGATCCGGACCGCACCATCGTTGCCAACCGGATGGTGATGACGCGTAATCCCGCCAGCGCCCAGCGCGCCATCGAGCTGTATGGCGAGAACATCGAACTCGTCGCGCTGCGCCTGAACGGCAAGACGCTGACCGCGCGCGACTACACCCTGGCCGACAACCTGCTGACGATTCCGAACACGCCGGAACAGGTGACGCTGGAAATCGAAACCCTGTGCGCGCCCATCAAGAACACCACGCTGTCCGGCCTGTACGTCTCGAACGGTAACTTCTTCACCCAATGCGAGGCCGAGGGCTTCCGCGCCATCACCTACTTCCCGGACCGTCCGGACGTGATGGCACGCTACACCGTGATGCTGCGCGCGGACAAGGACAAGTATCCGGTGCTGCTCTCCAACGGTAACCTGGTCGAGGAGGGCGACCTGGGCGACGGGCGCCATTACGCCAAGTGGGAGGACCCGTTCAAGAAGCCGTCCTACCTGTTCGCGCTGGTGGCGGCCAAGCTGGTCTGCCAGGAAGAGACCTTCCGCCTGAAGGATGGCCGCGACGCGCTGCTGCAGGTGTGGGTGGAGGAGGGCAACCTCGACAAGACCGATTACGCGATGCAGTCGCTCAAGAACAGCATCCGCTGGGACGAGGAACGCTTCGGCCTGGAGCTCGACCTGGACCGCTTCATGATCGTCGCCGTGAGCGACTTCAACATGGGCGCGATGGAGAACAAGGGCCTGAACATCTTCAACACCAAGTACGTGCTGGCCAACCCGCGCGTGGCCACCGATGCGGACTTTGCCGGCATCGAGGCAGTGGTAGGCCATGAATATTTCCACAACTGGTCCGGTGACCGTGTCACCTGCCGCGACTGGTTCCAGCTGTCGTTGAAGGAAGGGTTGACGGTGTTCCGCGACCAGGAATTCTCCGCCGATATGATCGGCACCGACACCGGCCGCGCCGTCACCCGCATCGAGCAGGTGAGGACGCTGCGCCAGGCCCAGTTCCCGGAAGATGCGGGCCCGATGGCGCATCCGGTGCGCCCCGACAGCTTTGTCGAGATCAACAACTTCTACACGGTGACGATCTACGAGAAAGGCGCGGAGGTGGTGCGCATGTACCAGACCCTGCTGGGCCGCAAGGGCTTCCGCAAGGGGATGGACCTGTACTTCGAACGGCACGATGGCCAGGCGGTGGAGTGCGATGACTTCCGCGCCGCGATGGCGGATGCGAACGGGCGCGACTTGGCGCAGTTCGAGCGCTGGTACAGCCAGGCCGGTACGCCCATCGTCAAGGCCGAGACGCGCTACGACGCCGATGCGCAGACCTATGAGATCACCCTCAGCCAGACCTGTCCGCCCACGCCCGGTCAGGCGCACAAGGAACCCTTCCACATTCCGGTGGCGGTGGGCTTGCTGGCGGCCGACGGCAGCGATATCGCGCTTAACGTCGATGGCCAGGCGCGCGGCACCACGGCCGTGCTGGAGCTGACCGAAGCCCAGCAGACCTTCCGCTTCACCGGCGTGGCCGAGGCGCCGATTCCATCGCTGCTGCGCGACTTTTCCGCCCCCGTGGTGCTGGAATACGACTACACGGACGAGCAGCTCCTGCATCTGTTCAACCACGACAGCGACCCGGTCAACCGCTGGGAAGCCGGGCAGCGCCTGGCGATGGCGCGGCTGTTGAAGCTCACCGACGCATTTGCCAAGGGCGAGGAGCTGGCGCTGGACGACACCTTCATCGATGCGCTGCGCCGCGTGCTGACCGACGATTCGCTCGACGCGGCCTTCCGCGAACAGGCCTTGCTGCTGCCGTCGGAAACCATGGTGGCCGACCAGCTGGCCGTGGTCGATCCGCAGGCCATCCACATGGCGCGCCAGTTCGTCCGGCGCAGCATCGGCCAGCGCCTGCGCACTGAACTGTTGGAGCAGTTCATCGCCAACCAGACCCCGGGCAGCTACAGTCCGGATGCGACGTCCGCCGGCAAGCGCGGCTTGAAGAACCTGGCGCTGGCCTACCTGTGCGCCTCCGGCGACCTTGACGCGCTGGCGCTGGCGCAGCGCCAGTACGACGACGCCGACAACATGACCGACCGCTCGGCGGCGCTGGTGTCCCTGATCCATGCGGAGGCCCCGGGCGTGGACGAGGCCCTGCAGCGCTTCTACGGCGACTTCGAAAAAGAAGCGCTGGTCGTGGACAAGTGGTTCGCCATGCAGGCGGCCAGCCCGAAAGCCAATGTGGCGAAGATCCGCGAGCTGATGGCGCACCCGGCCTTCAACATCAAGAACCCGAACCGCGCGCGCAGCCTGATCTTCAGCTTCTGCAACGGCAATCCGGCCCAGTTCCATGCGCCGGACGGCAGCGGCTATGCCTTTTGGGCCGAGCAGGCCATGGTGCTGGACAAGCTGAACCCGCAGGTGGCCTCGCGTCTGGCACGCACGATGGACCGCTGGCGCCGTTATGCGCCGGCCCTGCAGGTGCACATGAAGGCCGCGCTGCAGAAGGTGGCGGGGCAGGGCAAGCTGTCCAACGATGTGCGCGAAGTGGTGGGCAAGGCGCTGGCCGACTAGCCCTGCCCGCGCCCAGCGCACACAAGAATTTTTAAAAACCTAAGGAAGTGCATGAAACGTGTCAGCCTGACGCAATACCTGGTGGAAGAACAGCGCCACCACAATTCCATCCCCGCCGAGCTGCGCCTTCTGATCGAAGTCGTGGCGCGCGCCTGCAAGACCATCAGCCATTCGGTCAGCAAGGGCGCCCTCGGTGATGTCCTCGGCAGCGCCAATACCGAGAACATCCAGGGCGAAGTGCAGAAAAAACTGGACGTCATCTCCAACGAGATCCTGCTGGAAGCGAACGAGTGGGGCGGCCACCTGGCTGCGATGGCCTCCGAGGAGATGGAGTCCATCCACCCGATCCCGAACCGCTATCCGAAGGGCGAATACATGCTGCTGTTCGACCCGCTGGACGGCTCCTCGAACATCGACGTGAACGTCTCGATCGGCACCATCTTTTCGGTGCTGAAGGCGCCGGAAGGGATGGGCGCGCCCACCGAAGCCGACTTCATGCAGCAGGGCGCCAGGCAGGTCGCGGCGGGCTACGCCGTGTACGGCCCACAGACCATGCTGGTGCTCACCACCGGCAACGGCGTGAACTGCTTCACGCTGGATCGCGAGATGGGCTCGTGGGTGCTGACCCAGCGCGACATGAAGATTCCCGAGGCGACCCGCGAGTTCGCCATCAACATGTCCAATGCGCGCCACTGGCATGCGCCGGTCAAGCGCTACGTGGACGAGCTGCTGGCCGGTTCGACTGGCCCGCGCGGCAAGGACTTCAACATGCGCTGGATCGCCTCGATGGTGGCCGACGTGCACCGCATCCTGAACCGCGGCGGCATCTTCATGTATCCGGCCGATCTGCGCGACACCTCGGTGCCGGGCAAGCTGCGCCTGATGTACGAAGCCAATCCGATGGCCTTCATCGTCGAGCAGGCCGGCGGCGCCGCCACCGACGGACGCCAGCGCATCCTGGACATCGCGCCGACCAAGCTGCACCAGCGTGTGCCGGTGTTCCTCGGTTCGAAGAGCGAAGTCGAGCGCGTCACGCAGTATCACGCTGCGTAAACACGCAGACCGACACCGGGTCAGCGATTCGGGTCGATTCACCACTAGCAAGATTGACGAGTTCTTTGCTAGAATACGGCTCTTCGCCGCTTTAGCTCAGTCGGTAGAGCAGTTCATTCGTAATGAAAAGGTCGCCAGTTCGATTCCGGCAAGCGGCACCAGATACCTGGTGCAAACCAACGTAGCGCAAAAAAACCCGCCTCCGTCAGGACCGCGGGTTTTTTTGTGTCCCGCCCCCTCTCAGCCCTTCAGCTTGCGTGCACGCAGGCCCAGCAGCAGCAATCCGCCCAGCAGCATCGCACAGGTGTCCGGTTCCGGCACGACCGGAGGTTCGGTCACATTAGCCGTTGAGCCCACGCGAAAGTAGCCGCTGCGCTCCTGGTCGAAGGTGGTCAGCGATTCCACCAGGTTGTAGTGCTCCGACTGGTAGGACGTCAGGTAGTGGCTGAACGACGAGTATTCGAATCCCGGGCCGGGTGACTCCAGCGAACCGGTGAACGTCACGCCGCCGTAGGCGGCATGGTCTTCCGGCGGCGAGAGCGCCACCGATGCGATCAGCTTGAACACGAGGCGCGTGCCCGGCGACAGGGTGAATTTGGTATCGAGAAAGGTACTGCCCGCCACCCCGGCATTGCCCGTCACCCCGGCCTGCATGGTCGCCGTCGCGCTGTAGCTGTCGGTGCCGACGGTCGCGCTGGCATGGCCGTAGGGTGTCGTGTAGTCGACCGTTCCGAGCCCGTGGATCTGGTGCGGATCCCAGTTGTACAAGCCTGTCAAGGCGCTGGCCGTGCCGGTGGCTTGCTGGTACTCGAAGGTGATCCAGGGTGTGATGTTGTCGTTGGGGTTGAGATCGACCAGCTGATAGGAGAACTCGGTGGTCGTGGTGGCGGTGGTATCGGCCTGGGCCGGTGCGGCGGCCAGCGCGGCCGCAGCCAGCGTTCCATAGGTGAACTGACGTAGACGTGTGAACATGGTTTTCTCCGGAGATGGCGCGGTCGATGAGGCTCAAGGGCTGGCACGGCGGGCACGGCGGGCCTGCAGGCCGAGCAGCAGCAAGCCGCCCGCCAGCATGGCGCTGGTGTGCGGCTCCGGCACCGGCGCCGCGTAGTGGGAGACGCTGGTGGACGCATTGAAACCCAGGTAGCCCGAAGCGGGCGCAGTGAAGCTGCTCAGCGAGTGGAACAGGTCGTACTGGCGGTCCATGCCGTTGCCGAGGTATTCGGCGAAGTTCTCGGTGCCGCTGCTGGTCCACAGCGACCCGTTCACGCTCAGGCTTGCCCGGACCTCGTACGCGGCCGCAGGGGCGTCGGGCCGGTCGATTGCGCCGATCCAGGTGAATTGCACGCGGGTGGACGGCGACAAGGTGAAGGCCGCGTAATATTCGGCGAAACTGGCGAGCTTCACATTGTCCTGCACGCCCGCCTTCATGGTCGTGGTGGAACCCACCCCGAGCGGGCCGTTGACGGCGACGGTGCGGCCATACGGGCCATCCTGCGTCACCGTGCCGACCGTCTCGATGCTGGCGTAATCCAGCGGCCTGGACTGGCCGTAGTCGGCACTGGCATAGGCGTCCCACTGGCTATCTTTCCAATACGCATTGGTAAAGCTGATCCAGGGGGTGACGCTGTCGTTCGGATCCAGATCCACCAACTCATAGGTAAAGCCGGCAAAGCCAGCCGTGACGGTGGTGTCCTGGGCCTGGGCCGGACCGCCCGCCAGCGCCGCGCCTGCCAGCAGCAGGGCGTGCATGGTTGTTGTGCGCTTGAACATAGCTCCCCTCGCATCGATGGCGAGCGGAGATCGCCCACCTCACGTCATCATAGGGGATTCATGTTTGACAAATGTGATCATTTCGACACGTGTTGAAAGTGATGCGATTCCGCGCGGCTATGGCACCTGTTCCTGTCCAGGTGACGCGGCCCCTCTGTTATGCACCGCACAGTGACGGGGTGGCAATCGTTATATTTTTGGTATCCGGTGCACCGGAAATGGGTGCAGTGCCCAGTGCTGATATAAAACTTTAAAGGGATTAATCATGGACAACCAAAAATCGAACGAAGGCAACGCACGCAATGTAGGCAGTGAAGGCTCCGGCAACAGCCTGGGCAAGGACCTGGGCGGCAGCCGCAGCGGCGGCGCGACCGGCGGCTCGTCGATCGACAACGTGACCAACAAGGCCAAGGACCTGGCCAACGAAGCCGTCAACAAGGCGCCGGAAGCGCACAAGGCCATCGACCAGGCTGCCGAAGCAGCCCAGCCCGTGGTGGACCGCCTGGCCTCCAGCGCCCACGCCAGCGTGGACAAGGTCACCAACCTGCTGTCGGGCGCCGGCGGCACCATCGACGAGAAAAAGCGCCAGCTGACCGACGCTTACCAGAACTTCGCCAGCTCGGGCCGCGACTATGTGCGCACCAGCCCAGGCACCTCGCTGCTGGTGGCCGGCGCCATCGGCTTCGTCCTGGCCAAGCTGCTGGGCGGCCGCAGCCGTTACTAAACCGCGATCCAGCGCTTGCGCTGGCGCGGCAATGCACCGGCGACCGCTGGTTCGGTCGCGGGTGCATTGCCATGTCTTTCCCGCTCCCTCCACGTGACCGGTCGAGCGACCGCCTGTACGGCGGCGTTCCGGCACGCCCGTCCAATTCCGCATTAGAGGTGTCCAATGGCAAGCAAGAAACCCGGTAAATCCGATGAGGGCGCTGGTTCCATCCTCAGCACCGTCTCCGGCCCGTCCACCGCACAACCGCCCACCACGCTGGGCACGCACGACCCCGTGGCCGAGCGCCTGCTCGACAAGCAGACCGGCACGATGAAAGTGGCGGAGAAGATGCCGTCCAACCCGACCAAGCCGGAAGAATACGGCGAAGCTTCGCGCGCACCGCACGAAGGCGCCACCGCCAAGCCGCCGTCGGATGCCGTCACCGGCAGCACCAGTACCGAAACCATCGCTTCGCCCAAGACCGGCAGCGGCGTGCCGCCGATCGGGGAGAACCCCACTGTGGCGCCCCTGTCGCGGGTGCGCGTGGACAGCAGCGGCGAGCTGCTCACCACCAACCAGGGCGTGCCGGTGGCGAACAACCAGGACTCCCTCAAGATCGGCCTGCGCGGACCGACGGCGCTGGAAGACTTCATCCTGCGCGAAAAGATCACCCACTTCGACCATGAACGCATTCCTGAACGCGTGGTGCACGCGCGCGGCTCGGGCGCGCACGGCTACTTCGAAGCATACAAGGATTTCAGCGACCTGACCCGCGCCGCGCCCTTCGCGCAGGCCGGCAAACGCACGCCCACCTTCGTGCGCTTTTCCACGGTGGCGGGCGAGCGCGGCTCCACCGACACCGCGCGCGATGTGCGCGGCTTTGCCGTCAAGTTCTATACCGACGAAGGCAACTGGGACCTGGTGGGCAATAACATCCCCGTGTTCTTCATCCAGGACGCGATGAAGTTCCCCGACCTGGTGCACGCCGTCAAACCCGAGCCGCATCACCAGATGCCGCAAGCTTCCAGCGCGCACGACACCTTCTGGGACTTCGTCTCCCTGATGCCCGAGTCGGCGCACATGCTGATGTGGCAGATGTCCGACCGGGCGATTCCGCGCAGCTACCGCACCATGCAGGGCTTCGGCGTGCACACCTTCCGCCTGGTGAATGCGGAAGGCGAAACGCGCTTCGTCAAGTTCCACTGGACCCCGCTGCAAGGCACCCACTCGCTGGTGTGGGACGAAGCCGTCAAGATCAGCGGCGCCGACCCCGACTTCCACCGGCGCGACCTGTGGGAAGCCATCGAATCGGGCAACTTCCCCGAGTATGAGCTGGGCGTGCAGATCTTCACCGAGGAAGACAGCGAAAACTTCCCCTACGACGTGCTCGATCCGACCAAGATCGTGCCGGAAGAGCAGGTGCCGATCACCCCGCTGGGCAAGATGGTCCTGAACCGCAACCCGGACAACTTCTTCGCCGAGACCGAGCAGGTGGCCTTCTGCACGGCGCACATCATCCCCGGCATCGACTTTTCGAACGACCCGCTGCTGCAGGGCCGCATCCACTCCTATGTGGACACCCAGCTGACGCGCCTGGGCGGGCCGAACTTCCACGAGATCCCCATCAATTCGCCCGTGGTCGAGATCCACAACAACCAGCGCGACGGCTTCCACCGCCAGGCCATCAACCGCGGACGGGTGAACTACGAGCCCAATTCGCTGGCCGGCGGCAGTCCCGCGCAGGCCGGCGCGCGCGGCTTCACCAGCTACCCGCAGCCGATCGCCGAGAGCAAGGTGCGCGGCAAGCCGGAACTGTTCGCCGACCATTATTCGCAGGCGCGCCTGTTCTTCCAGAGCCAGAGCCCGATCGAGCAGGTCCACATCGCCAACGCCTTCCGCTTCGAGCTGACGCGCTGCCAGGTGCCGGCCGTGCGCGAGCGCGTGCTGGCGCTGCTGGCCAATGTCGACGATGCGCTGGTGGCGCGCGTGGCCGAAGGGCTGGGCATGCCCGTGCCCGACCCGCTGCCGCTGGCCACCGACCGTCCGCTGCCGCAGTACCCGCCATCGCCGGCGCTGTCGCTGTTCGCGCGGCCTGGTGAGACGGGCATCCGCACGCGCCGGGTGGCGATCCTGGTGGCCGACGGTGTCGATGGAGCCCAGGTCAAGCAGATCTATAGCGCGCTTTTGGGCGACGGCGCGGTTCCCCGCCTGGTCTCCAGCAAGTTGGGCAAGGTGGCCGGCGCCGATGGCGCCACGCTGGACGTCGAGATCACGCTGGAAGCCGGGCCGTCGGTGCTGTGGGACGCGGTGATCGTGCCCGACGGCGACGCCGCGGCTCAAGTGTTGTCACGCGACGCGCATGCCCAGGACTTCGTGCGCGAACAGTACCGGCACTGCAAGCCGATCCTGGTGATCGGCGGCGGGGCCGAGCTGCTCAAGACGGCCGGCGTGCCGCAGACGCTGCCCGATGGTTCGGATGATCCAGGACTGATCGTGGCCGACAGCGCTG
>JBKHWY010000171.1:0-8712 GCA_046566285.1 Gammaproteobacteria bacterium
CGAGTTTCCCAGCCAGACCCTGCTCGACAGCCTGGAGCGGGTATTCGGGATCAAGGCGCCGCGCCAGCACGGCCATGGCGCGGTGGCGGCCATCGAGGCCATGCGCGACGGCCGCTCCAAGGCCTTGATCTGCCTGGGCGGCAACCTGCCCACCGCCATGCCCGACCCGGAGGTGTGCTTCCACGCCATGCGCAAGCTGGACTTGTCAGTGCACATCGCCACCAAGCTGAACCGCTCGCACCTGGCCGTGGGCCGCCACACTTTCCTGCTGCCCTGCCTGGGCCGCACGGAGCTGGATGTGCAGGCCACCGGTCCGCAGTCGGTGACGGTGGAGGATTCCATGTCGATGGTGCACGCCTCGCGCGGCACCCTGCCGCCGGCCTCCAGCCTGCTGAAATCCGAGCCGGCCATCGTGGCGGGCATCGCCAAGGCCACCCTGCCCGCCACTCGCATCGACTGGGATCATTTGATTGCCGACTACAACCGGATCCGCGACGCCATCGAGGCGGTGTTCCCCGACTTTAAGAATTACAACGAGCGCGTGCGCGTACCGCGCGGTTTTCGCCTGGACAGTCCGGCTGGACGGCGCGAGTGGCGCACGGCCACGGGCAAGGCCAATTTCATCGTTTTTGAAGCCGAGCGCATGCGCGCGGTGGCGCGCCCAGGACACCACGCGGACGCGCTGATGCTGGCCACCGTGCGCAGCCACGACCAGTACAACACCACCATCTACGGCAAGAACGACCGCTACCGGGGCATCACCGGCCGGCGCGATGTCATCTTCGCGCACGAGGCCGATCTGGCCGAGCGCGGCCTGGAGCATGGCGACCTGGTCGATATCGAGGCGCTGGCCGAGGGTGAGACGGCCGGCCCGCCGCGCATCCTGCGCAACTTCGTGGCAGTGGCATTCGACATCGCGCGCGGTTCGGTGGCCGCGTACTACCCGGAAGCGAATGGCCTGGTGGCGCTGGCCAGCCACGACCGCCAGAGCGGCACACCGGCCTATAAATCGGTGCCGGTGCTGCTGCGCCGCGCCGCATCAGGCGGCAAGGCCAGCCACCTGAATGCGCAGGAGGCCGGCGCATGACGCTGGCGGCACACGAGCGAGCGGTGCTGCGTGTCCGCCAGGACGTCGTCACCGCCACCCATGACATGGTGGTCGATGAAGTGCCGGTGGCGCTGGTCTACAACGGCATTTCGCACGCGGTGATGATGGCCACGCCGGCCGACCTGGAAGAGTTCGCGCTCGGGTTTTCGCTCAGCGAAGGCATCATCGACAGTCCCGCCCAGTGCTATGGCATCGAGGTCGAGCAAGGCGCCGCCGGCATCGCCGTGCAGCTTGAGGTGGCCAGCGCGGCGTTCATGGCGCTCAAGGAGCGGCGCCGTTCGCTGGCCGGGCGCACCGGTTGCGGCTTGTGCGGCGTGGACAGCCTGCAGCAGGTGAGCCGTGCGTTGCCGCGCCTGGCGCCGGCGCGCGGCCTGCACGCCAGTGGAGTGCGCCGGGCGCTGGACGCCGTGGGGACCGAGCAGCAATTGACGCGCCTGACCGGCGCCGCCCATGCCGCCGCGTGGTGCGCCATGGATGGCAGCTTGCGGGTGGTGCGCGAGGACATCGGCCGCCACAACGCGCTCGACAAGGTGATCGGCGCGATGGCGTCCAGCGGCGCGCAGCCAACGGACGGCTTCCTGCTGATCACCAGCCGGGTCAGCTTCGAGATGGCGCAAAAGGCCATCATGGCGGGCGTGCCGGCCCTGGTCGGGATGTCGGCGCCCACGCTGGCGGCCGTTGAACTGGCCGAGCAGGCCGGCATGACCCTGCTGGCCTTCGCGCGCGGACGCGATTTCGTCTGCTACACGCACGCGGCGCACATCGACCTCGAGCAGCGCGCTTGATGGCGGTGACGTGGGCGCCGGCCTTATATGCACCCGACCGGACCGCGTCGGATGAATAGGGCAACATTTCCTCAAGGTAAAGCGATAGAATTCCCTGATTCCTGGTTCTGGAGTCAGTCTCGCATGCACCACCGTTCCGCATCGGCCTTCATGCTCGCAGCGCTCGGCGCGCTCGCCACCTCTTCCGCCATGGGCCAGGCGGCGCCCGCGTCGTCCGGCCCCCTGGTGCGCTTCGACACCTGCCAGAAACCCGTATGGCCGCGCGCGGCGCTGGAGCGCGGTGTGGGGGGCACCGTCAACCTGAAGTTCCTGATCGACGAGAATGGCAAGGTGCAGGATGCCCTGGTGCGCAAGTCGAGCGGTTCGACGGAACTCGATGAAGCGGCGCGCGGGGCGATTGCCCGCTGTGTGTTCCGTCCGGCGCTGCGAAACGGCGAGCCGATCAGTGCGTGGGCCAGTCTCCAGTACATCTGGACCCTCGACGACAAGCCTTCCGGCACGGCCCTGGCCGAGGCCAAGCGCTTGCGTGAAGCGGGCTTGAAGGGCGACGCCGACGCCATCTACCAACTGTCCGTCATGCTCGAGGGCGGCCATGGCGTCACTGCCGACCCGGCGGCGTCGCCCAAGCTGCTGCGGCTGGCGGCGGACAAGGGCCACCCCCAGGCAGCCCTGGCGCTGGCCCGCAATCACGAGTATGGCCAGCGCGGCTATCCCAAGGATGTGCCACTGGCGCGCACGTGGTACCTGAAGGCGGCCGAGGGCGGCATCGCCGAGGCGCAGTACAAGACCGGCCGCTTCCTGCTGGACGGTACTGCCGGACTCCAGGGCGAAGCGCAGGGCGAGGACTGGCTGCGCAAGGCGGCCGACCAGGGCCATGACATGGCCGCCTACGATCTGGCCCTGCGGCTCGAGCACAAGAGTGGAGCCAACCCGGACCCGACTGAACGGCTGCGCCTGCTGCGTATTGCGGCGGAGAAGGATAATGCGCGCGCGCAGTACAGCCTGGCGGTGGCGCTGCTGCGCACCAGCCTTGCCCAGGCCGGTCCCGGCGATGCGCAGGAAGCCGTGCGCTGGCTGGAGGCGGCCAGCGCGGACCGCCATGGCGACGCCGAATTGCTGCTGGCGGAATTGAAGTTGGAAGGCAAACAGGTGCCCCAGGACGAGGTGGGCGGCATGCAATTGCTGCGCCGCGCCGCCGAAGGCGGCAATGTCACCGCCATGGCCACCTTGGGCAAGCTGCTCGAACGCGGCCTGCACACCCCGGCCGACGCGAACGCCGCGCAGCAGTGGGCGCGCCGGGCGGCGCGCTACGGCACTGCCGTCGTGCGGCCGTTCGGTAGCGGTTATTTTGCCCGGGTAACGGCGGCCTGAGCCGCGTCAGGCATCGACTTCCACGCGGTCGCGCCCGGCCGCCTTGGCCTGGTAGAGCTTCACGTCGGCGCGCTGGATGGCTGCGCCGATTTCCTCGCGCGGACGGCGCTGGGCCACGCCGAACGAGCACGTCAGCGGAATATCCTGCGGCCAGGGGTGGCGCTTGAGCGAATCGCGCAGCTTCTCGGCCAGCGCGGTGGCCTGCATCGCGTCGGTGCCTTCGCAGACGATCAGGAATTCCTCGCCACCCCAGCGCACCAGCCGGTCCGACACGCGGATCTCGGCCTTGAGCCGCTGGGCAAACAGCTTGAGCACTTCGTCCCCGGTCGGGTGACCATGGTTGTCGTTGATTTTCTTGAAGTAGTCGACGTCGGCGAAGATGACCGACATCGGCTGGGCCAGCAGGGCATGGGTGCGCATCAGCACGTCCCGCAAGCCCTGGCGGTTGAGGGCGCCGGTCAGCGCATCCGTGTAGGCCTGGCCGGCCAGTTCCATGGTTTCCAGCTGCAGCGCTTTGTTGATTTCGTTGAGCAGCTCCAGCTTGTTCTTGCTTTGCTTGAGTTCGTTGCGCAGGGCCAGCGCAGCCATGATAGGCCAGGCGAACGAGCACACCACCCAGAGGCCAATCAGTCCGATCAGCAGGTTCTTTTCGCTGATCCATTTTCCGTGGATTTGGATCGTTTCCACCGTGTAGCGATGCTTGCCGGGCTTGAGTTCCACCGGCGTGACGACATCCACCCGCACCACCTTGTCGAGGCGAGTGTAGGAATGCTCCAGAGGTGGCTTGGCCTGGTCGCGCCACCACTGCGCCACCGACATCCATTTGATGGGAATGTGCACTGGCCGGCCGGGCACGATGTCCAGGCCGGTTACTTCATTGTTCAGGAAAGTCTTCCAGTCAGTCTGCCGGGTGAAGCCGTCTTCCCAGTTCACCAGCCGCAGGCGCAGTTGGGCGGGTCCGGCGCCTTCATACGCGACCTTGACGGTAATGTGGCTGAATTCGGACAGGTCATAGCCGGGGTAGTCGAGATTGAAACCCATCAGGCAATATGGCCAGCTGAACTTGTCCGATACGTCGCAGTTCATTTTCAGCACACCCGTGCTGCGCTCCAGTGTGGCCACCGTGGCGCCGCCGGCTGAGCGGTCGTCGTCGACAAACACCGCGGCATTGCGGCTGTCGACCTCGATGATGCGTTCCATGCCATAGCGCTGCCAGGTGACGAGCACAGCCGTCACGACGATGAGCAGCACCAGTGCAAGGCGTGCACGGGCAAGCAGTTTCCCCAGCGGAGAAACCGCCGTGCTGGTCGATGAGTTCATTGATATACAGAAATTTGTTTTTCCCACAGGTAAGATAGCGCAGCCTTTGGCGCAAACGCAACCTTGGCGGCGATTCTTCGTCCCGGGTGTTGCGCGGTTGATCCAGTCGCGCGCCGGGCAGAGAATAATGCGCTTGCGGAACTGCTCAGGGCTGACGTGGCGCCAGCGGCGCCAGCCCGATCATCCCGCGCAGGCGCTGGCATTCCGGGTTGGGTGAGCCGTCCGGTTCCCAGTTGGAAAAGTCGCGGCAGGTGGAGGGCCGCTCGGCATAGATGGTGCAGCGGATCCCGGGCTGGCCGAGTTCGCCCACCAGGGCAAGGCAGCGCCCCTTGCCCTGTTCGGTGCCCTTCATGCAGGCCATCAGCGGGCTGACCTGGGTGGCATACTCGGCCGGTACGGTGCCGCCGCTGCCGCCGGCCAGCTCGCCGCAGTAGAAGGACACGCGATACCAGGCGCAACACGCGCCACAGCTGATGCAAGGGTTGGACTCGGCCGCCGGGGCGGCCTGGGCGGACTCCATCGTGCGATTCATCGGGGTATTGTAGCCCGGGTGCGCTTGCAATGTTGTCCTTCATGCACGGCAGGCCCATCCGCGGCGTTGTTGGAAAGTTCGCTAAACAAGGCCGGTTTGCTCGATACAGCTTGTATCGATTGTTGCCCCAGCGTACATTTCTTCATTTGGGCCGGGGCGCCCGACTGAACCAGGAGAACACGATGAAACAAGCAGTACAGGCAGCCCTGCGGTGTCTGGCGCTGCCCGCCTTGCTTGGCCTGGCGTCCGGCGCCCATGCGGACAGCGACAGTTGCAGCGTGAACGGCGCCAAGTGGGCCCTCTGCGATGGCGAACGCGCGGGCTGGGGCTTCGAGCAAGGCAACTACTGCATCGCCCGCAGTTTCTGCCCCGCCAATCGCACCACCTTCGCCAGCACCGCCACGCGCACCGCCCCGGTGGACCCGAAAGCCAACGCGACCACCCGCAAGACTTTCGACTACCTGCGCAGCGTGTGGGGCAAGCAGGTCATCGCCGGCCAGCAGGATCTGACCTGGAAGGACGCCACCGACATGGCCGAGCGCGTGCATGCGGACACGGGCAAGTATCCGGCGCTGATGGGCTATGACTTCATGAACTATGGCATGACGGCGCCCGTGGGCGGGCTGCGCCAGACCGAGGAAGCCATCGCCTTTGCCGCCCGGGGCGGGCTGGTGGCGTTCGCGTGGCACTGGCGCGACCCCGCGCTCTTGAAGACGCCCCAGGTCAACAAGGCCAATTTTTATGTGCGCGATGCGGACCGCACCAAGAACACCGGCTTCATGATTCCGATGGCGAAGGGCGGGCTCGACAAGGACAGCCCGGCCTTCCAGCAGCTCAATGACGGCATCGACCTGGTGGCGGCCCAGCTCAAGCGGCTGCAGGACGCCGGCGTCACCGTGCTGTGGCGCCCGCTGCACGAAGCCTCCGGCCACAACGGCGACGGCTGGTTCTGGTGGGGCCGCCAGCGCACCGATGGCGCGCCGCAAGCCTATGCGCA
Source organism: Gammaproteobacteria bacterium (assembly GCA_046566285.1). Taxonomy (GTDB): domain Bacteria; phylum Pseudomonadota; class Gammaproteobacteria; order Burkholderiales; family Burkholderiaceae_D; genus Telluria_A. Next base: position 6,114 of record JBKHWY010000171.1, read on the forward strand.
CATCCTGCTGTGGCGCCACATGTACGAGCGCATGGTCAACCTGCACGGCTTGCACAATCTGATCTGGGTGTGGAACGGCCAGGATCCGGCCTGGTATCCGGGCGACGACGTGGTCGACATCATCGGCTACGACATCTACGACCAGACCGACAAGAAGAGTTACCGCTCGCAGCTGCCGAGCTACCAGGCCGCGCAGAAAACCGCGCGCGAGAAGAAACCCATTGCGCTGACGGAAAACAGCTACATCCCCGACCCCGACAAGATGGCGGCGGATGGGGCCTGGTGGCTGTGGTTCGTGGTGTGGAATGATGGCGTCAGCGAGGCCGGCGTGACGGATGCGAACAACTTCTGGACGGGTGAGTTCTACAACACCAGGGAACACAAGAAGAAGGTGTATCACCATCCGCGCGTGATCACGCTGGAGCGCCTGCCGAAGTTCTAGCTGTGGAAGGAGCGTGCCATGGCAACGCAACACCCACAGAGGAAGGCCATCCGCCTCGCAGCCTGGGCATCATCAGTGCACCATCTGGCGGGCCAGCAGGTCGTCGAAGCTGGCGTACGGGACGGCTTGCGAATAGTAGTGCCCCTGGGATGTAGTCGCACCGATCGCCGCCAGTGCGTCGCGTTGGACACCGCTTTCGACCCCTTCGGCGATGGCCTGGATGCCGAGCCGATGCGCCAGGTCGATGATCGCTTCGGTGAGCGCCTTGTCGCTGCTGTCGCTGGTCAAGTTGTTGATGAACGACTTGTCGATCTTGAGGTAGTCGATGTCGTACAGCTTCAGGTAGGCCAGGGATGAAAAGCCGGTGCCGAAATCGTCGATCGAGACCTTGACGCCAGCGGCGTGGAGCGCATCGAGACAGCGGATCACCTGGTCGACGTCGTTGACCAGGACCCCTTCGGTGATTTCTACCGTAATGCTGTTGCGCGGCAGCCCGGCATGTACGACCTGGTCCAGCCAGGACAGCGGCCCGCGCCGTTTGAACTGGCACGGAGAAATGTTCACGCTTAACTCGATCACGTGGCCGTAGCGCTGGTGCCAGCGCCGGGCGTTCGCGATCGCCTCGCGCAACACCCAATCGCCGATCTCGTTGATGAGTCCCGCTTCTTCCGCCAGCGGGATGAAGCGGGCCGGCCCGTATCGCGGCATCGTCGTCGCGCTGGAAGCGCTGGGCGATCTCCGGGCCGAACACGTCGACTTCGTTCCTGCCGATGACTTCCTCGCGCGCACGGCCGAGCAGCGCCGCCACCTGCGCATTGCAGGCCCGGTAGACGCCGGCGCCATCCTTCAGCCATATCAGGTCGGGGCTGTTTTCCACCAGCGTGTTCAGCTGGGCCTTTTCACGTTCCAGTTCGGCGGTGCGCAGGCGCACCGCCTTGCGCACCGTTCCCAGCCAGACCAGCAGCACCAGTACGAGCGCGCCGAGCGCCAACAAGGCATTCACCGTATACCGTGCATAGCGGGTGAAGGCGAGCGGGCGGCCCATCCATTTGTCGTGCAGCGCCGCGATCTCGGCCGGCGTGATCCGCGCCATGCCGCGTTCGACGAGGGCCAGCGTGGCGGCGTCGCCCTTGCGTACGGCACGGTGCAAGTCACTATGCGAGGTTTCGAACGCCTTGACATAGCGGCGGTGCAGGCCGCTCCGGTACAAGCGGTATTCGGCCGGCAGGTCTTCGCCGCAGAGCAACTTGATGCTGCGATTTGCGACGGCATCCCACAGGGCGTTGTACGTAGGAAAATAACGCACGCCCGTCACGCCGGCACGCTCCATGCGTTCGCCACAGGCGTCGCCGGCCTGGACGCCTACCTCGAATCCCTTCAGGCTGTCGAGGTCGTGAATGCCTTCGATGGACGTGTCGGCGTAGATCGACACATGGACCTTGGCATACGGCTTGGAAAAATCGAAGCGGGAGAGCCGGGCTGGGGTGACGAGAATGTGGTCGATGACGTCCGCCTGGCCACTCTCCAGCGTGGGCTGGGCCTCGGGCCAGTCGACACCGTGCAGTTCGACCTCCACGCCGGTCTTCTGCTGCCACAGGCGCCAGATGTCCACGGAATAGCCTTCCAGCTCACCCTTGGAATTGCGAATCGCGTAGGGCGGATAGTTCTGGTCCATGACCACGCGCAACGGCGCCGCTGCCGCGAGCATCGGGGCGAGCATCGGGCCGAGAAACAGAATGGCGAGTAAGCGCACGGGAGCTAACATGTTGTCTACGCCGTCTTACGCTTTTAGTGCTGCAAAATATACCATAGCGCATCTGCTCATGAACGCGGCCGGTAAGGTCTGGCTGCATTGCGTTTCGGTTAAGCTCGGGCCTTTGTCCACGTTTCCATCCACAGGCCTACCATGCACATTCGCGACGCCCGTGCCGGCGATGCCCGCGCCATCACGGCGATCTACAACCACTTCATTCTCAACACCACCGTCACCTTCGAGGAAGAAGCCCAGACCCCGGCGGCCCTGGCCCAGCGCATCGCCGACGTGCAGGCCCAGGGCTTGCCGTGGCTGGTGGCCGAGCAGGACGGTGAACTCATCGGCTATGCCTATGCGACGGCCTGGCGTGCGCGCCGCGCCTACCGTTATTCGGCTGAAAGCTC